>NZ_LVEG02000011.1 GCF_001614315.2 Halofilum ochraceum | reverse complement strand
ATAGCCGGTCCGGGCCACGCGGGTACGTTCCGGGGTGGTGACCTGGAACCGGCGCAGGCCATCCGCCGCCGTGGCGACTTCTTCACCCAGCACCTGCGCGATCGGCCCGCGCGCGCGTTCCCGCGCTTCCGGGCCCTGGATCGCGATCATGCTCAGATCGCAGCGCTCCCAGGGTTCGACATGATAATCCTCGGCCAGTCCGCGCAGCCAATCGAGGTCCTTCGCGCGCGTTGCCGAATTGATCACGAGCCGGTAATGGCCGGCCTGAAAGCGATACATGATGCCATCGTCGATCACGCCGGCACGGCGATTCAGCAGGCAGGTGTAGATGGCGCCACCGTCGCCCAGGCGGGCTGCATCATTGGCGCAGACGTAGCGCAGGAAGGCCTCGGCGTCGTCGGCGTCGAGGTCGACCTGGGTCATGTGCGACACGTCGAACATGCCGGCGCTGTCGCGTACCGCCCGATGCTCGGCGAGCTGGGAGCCATAGTGCAGTGGCATGTCCCAGCCGGCGAAATCGACGATCTTCGCGCCGGCATCGCGATGACGCTCGTAGAGTGATGTGCGTTTGGCCATGATGCTCCCGCTTGCCGCGGCCGATCCGGTGACTACCGGCATGGCCCGCGGTCAGGTACTTTGAACCGATTCAAGTCCGGCTGTCCATGCCACGCAACCCGGGCCGGGTCATTCAGGGCCCGATTCCGTAGCCCCCGGTCGGCCGCGCGGCGCGCGGCAGATCTCCCGCAAGGCCCGCGCCGTGGCGCAGGATCAGGCGTTTGGCCGGCCCGGCGCGATCCGCCGCCGCGAGACCGAGCCCGCGCACGGGGCCGGGCAGCGGCGCCGGCTGCGCGAAACCGTGATGGAACAGGTCCATCGCGTGCATGACCGCGGTATTGTGCCCGCGTCGCCAGCGCGCATAGTAACGCAGAATGCGCTCGGCCCCCGGGTCGCCGCCGCGATCGCCCCCGCGACCGACCGCCTCGGCCAGTGCCGCGGCGTCCATCAGCCCCAGGTTCAGTCCCTGGCCGGCCTGGGGATGGATGGTATGTGCCGCGTCGCCCACCAGCGCGAAGCGCTCGGCGACATAGCGCGTCGCATGCCGGCGCACGATCGGAAACGCGCGCCGCCGGGTCGCGGCCGTCACGGCGCCGAGGGCGTAATCGGTCGCCTCCGACAGGGCTTCGGTGAACGCCGCGTCGTCGAGCCCCACGAGTCGCTCGGCTTCCGCTTCGGGGCGGAACCATGCCAGTGAACAGCGCCCGTCGGCCAGCGGCAGCATCGCCACCGGCCCGCCCCGCATGAAGCGCTGACGGGCGACCGCACCGTGTGCGCGCTCGGTGGCGAAATTGCAGACGATCGCGCGCTGGCCATAGTCGAGGCGCTCGACGCCGATAGCGGCGAGCTGGCGCATCGCGGAGCGCCCCCCGTCGGCGCCGATCACCAGGCCGGCATTGATCGTTTCCGCGTCGTCGAGGGTCAACCGGGCGTCGTCGTGAGCAACCCGCAGACCGGTCGCGCGACGCCCCCAGAGCCGGGTCACGCCCGGGCACGCCGCGAGCGCCTCGTGCAGGCGCGCTTCCAGCAGCGCCGCCTCGACGAAACAGCCGAGCGCCGGCTCGCCGACCTCGGCACTGTCGAATCGGGTCGCACCGCTTCCGCCCTCATCCCAGAGGGTCATGCCGCCATACGGACTCACACGGCTGGCGTGGATCGCCGGCCAGACACCGATGGAGCGCAGGAAGGCGATGCTCGCGAGGTTGAGGGAGACGACGAATTCGCCATATTCGTCCCCCGGCGCCGCCGCGGGGCCCGGGCGGCCGTCGACGATGGTGACGGCGTGACCCGCGCGCGCGAGCGCGAGTCCCAGCGCCGCGCCCACGGCGCCGGCGCCGACAATCGCGATTTCGCGGGCGTCACGCGCACTCATGGACGACGCTCCAGGTGCCAGCTGCCGACCCGCGGCAGTCCGCCGAGCAGCCCCATGGTCTGGCTGGCGAGTCCGTCGCGGGCGATGCTGCAGGAATCCAGCCCGAGCAGGGCACCGGCGCGCAGGGCACCCAGTCCATACCCTCCACGAACGAACCCCCGTGCCAGCACATCGGTGAACAGTCGTGTCTGCCAGCGATCCGCCTGCCGGGCGCGCGACCACGCCGCAAGCGTTTCGTCATCGCCGGGATCGCGGGCGTGTTCCAGCGCGGCGGCGAGTCCGCAGACGTCGCGCAGCGCGAGATTGAAACCCTGGGCACCGACCGGGTGCAGGGTGCGTGCGGCATTGCCGAGCAGCGCCACGCGGCCGTCATGGCCGCGCTCCGCCTCGACCCGGTGCAGCGGCCAGGCCGCGGGCGGCCCCTGCGGTACGATCGGTCCAAAACTGCGCCCCAGCCGCGTCGCGACGCACTCGGCCAGCCGCTCCGGTGCCAGCGCGGCCGTGGCCTCGGCGCGCTCGGGTGGCAGGGTCCAGATCAGCGTCCGCCGTCGGCCCCCTGCCGGCAGCAATGCCATCGGGCCGTCGGAGGTAAATCGCTCATAACCCGTATTGGGGTCACCGCCGGTTTCCAGCGGCAACAGCAGCGCGGTCTGGCCGTAGTCGTATTCGCGCACCCCGATACCGATGCGCTCGCGCAACGGCGAACGGGTACCGTCGGCGGCCACGGCCAGACGCGTACGCCGCTCGGTCGGGCCGTCGGGCCCATCGATCCGGAGGCGAACGCCATCCGCGTCCTGATCGAGCCCCGCGACCGTCGCCGGGGCCAGCCATTCGACACCCGGGGCGCCGCGCGCGCGCTCCGCCAGTCCGCGCGCCAGCCCATCGTAGGCGACCACCTGGCCAAGCGCCCGCACTCCCTGATCTTCGGCACGCAGCCGGGTGCGGCCGTAATGCCCCTGCTGCGACACCTCGACCGTGTGGATCGGCACCGCGTCACCGGCGAGTTCCGGCCAGACCCCCAATGCACCGAGCAGGCGCACCGAACTCTCGGACAGCGCGGTCGCCCGGGTATCCCCGCCCGGCGGGCTGGCCTGCGCCTCGACCACGGTGATCGCGCGCACGCCATCGGCAAGGGCGATGGCCAGCGCGGCACCCACTGGTCCGCCCCCGACGATGACCAACTCCTGATGGGCCTGCGGTTCAGCCACGCATTACTGCCTCGATGTCATCCGCCGACTTGGGGAGACCGTCCGTCAGGTTCTCGCTACCGCCCTTGGTAATGAGCACGTCGTCCTCGATACGTACGCCGATATCATGCAGGTGGACCGGGACATCGTCGGCGGCCGGGATGTAAAGGCCGGGCTCGATGGTCAGGCACATGCCGGGCTCCAGTTCACGCCAGTGCCCGTCCACCTTGTAATCGCCGACATCGTGCACATCCATGCCGAGCCAGTGCCCGGTACGATGCATGAAAAACCGCTTGTAGGCCTCGTCCTCGATACGGGCGTCGGCCGGGCCTTCGAGCAGCCCCAGGTCGACCATGCCCCGCGTCAGCACCGCCACGGCCGCCTCATGCGGCTCATTCCAGTGGCGCCCGGGCTCACAGCGGGCGAGCGCCGCGTACTGCGCCTCCAGAACGATATCGTAGACGGCGCGCTGGGCCTCGGTGAAGCGACCGTTGACCGGGAAGGTCCGCGTGATATCAGCCGCATACCCATCGCTCTCGCAGCCGGCATCGATCAGGACCAGATCGCCGTCACGCAGCAGGTCGGCGTTCTCGACGTAGTGCAGCACACAGGCGTTACGGCCGCCGCCGACGATGAGACCGTACGCCGGTTCGGCGCCGTTGCGGCGGAACTCGTGCCAGAACTCGGCCTCGAGGGCGTACTCGTGCAACCCCGGCCGGCAGGTTTTCAGCGCGCGCTCGTGCGCCGCCATGGAGATCTTCGCGGCACGGCGCATCGCCCGCAGCTCACCCCGGCTCTTGAACAGCCGCATGTCATGCAGGAAGTAATCGAGGGCGATGAACTCGTTCGGTGCGTGACCACCGGAGCGCGCACGGCCACGCACGTCATTGACCCACTGCATGACGCGCCGGTCGAAGTCCGCGTACCGCCCCATCGTGCAGAATACGCGCGCCCGGCCCTCGATCAGGCCGGGCAGGATGTCGTCGATGTCGCCGATCGGGAAGGCGTCGTCCGCGCCCCAGTGCTCGATCGCACCATCGACCCCGGCACGCCGGCCCGTCCATACCTCGCGGTCGGGATCGCGCTCACGGGCGAACAGCACGAACTCGCCGTGCTCCCGCCCCGGCACCAGGACCGCCACCGCCTCGGGCTCGGGGAAGCCCGTCAGGTACAGCAGATCGGAATCCTGCCGATACGGATACTCGACATCACGGTTGCGAACGGCATGGGGCGCCGCCGGGAGGATGGCGATCGCATCCTCTCCCATCATCCGCATCAGTGCCCGGCGGCGACGGGCGTACTCCTGGGTATCCATCGGAGACCTCGAATCCGTTGAGAAACGCGGTTGCCCGGGCGGTGCCCCCGCCAACCGGGCCCGGGCACCCCGCGCCGCGGGTCCGGGCACGCGGGCTGTGTGAGCGGTCAGGCGCGGGCGCGCTGTGACATCAAGCCCTTGATCTGTCGGCCATTCGGCTGGAGCCGTTCGCTCGAGAAGAGCTTGTGACGACCGCCCTCGGGCACGATCCGGTCAAAGAACGCGCGACCGGCGGCGCTCGCCAACGCGTCCTGGCGATCGGCCGCGAAGGCCTCCGGGTCGAAGTCCGCCTGGGCGGCGGAGCCCCCGAGAAACCAGGTGAACAGCGCGTTGTACCGGAGCAGATCGCAGAACACCCGGTCGGAAGTGATGGAGTACAGGCCAATGAGCAGGCTGGACTTCATCAGCACGGCGAAGGAGGCGCCACTGCGCCCACCGGCATCGCCCTCGCCCGTTTCGGCCAGGGCGTCATCGGCGATTCGCCGGAATCCCTGCAGCGGGTGATCTTCGGGCACCTCCGGGGCCGAGGAACGGGCGCCGGCGCCCATGGCATCGCGGCCGATACCGGCGGCGCGGGCGGCATCCTGGGCGGACTGACTCAGGTTCTCGGAACCGAGCGACTCATGCGCCTCCGGCGGCGGCGCCGGCGCCGCCTCGGGATCCGGTTCGGCATCGGCCTCGGCCATGAGATCGCCGATCTCGACCCCCATCTCGCCGGCGATCTCCTCGATCCGCGCGAGGCGGCCGGGATCGTCCGGGGTGTCGTACTCGAAACGCTGCGGATCGAACCCCTGCAGCACGAGGCGTGTCTCGACGGTCAACGCGACAACCGAATTGCCGGACGAGCGCTGATCCTTGATCCGGTCGATGATCCTGCGGACGGTTCCAGGCATGAGACCTCACCCGCTGAAGTGTGTGATTCGGTCACCGGGCCTCCTGGCGCCCGGCGTCGGTCGGCCGATCATAACGGAATCGGCTCGTCGGCGGCAGCCGGACGTTTCACCCGAGGGTTTCATCGCGGTCATCCGCGCCGCCGGCGTCTTCGGCATCACCGGCGTCATCGGCGTCATCGGACCCCCGCCCCGAACGGCATTCGGTACGCGCCAGCAGTGTCCCCGCGCGCAGATACTCGACCACCTCGGCGTAGTCCGCCTCGTCGCCCTCGTCCTCATCGCCATCGGTCAGCGCCGCGACCTCGGCCGCGTCGCGCACGAATTCGGCGACCTCCGCGGGCAGATCTTCCGGGGCGCGTCCGGCACAGGCGACACCGAAGGTGAAGCCGCCCGCCCAGTCGGCCAGCGCACGCGTGCGCTCGGCGAGGTCCGCCTCGTCATCGCCCGGCAACAGCAGATCGAGCCCGAACTCGGGGTCGTCGAGCTGTTGCAACGTGGTCTCGTACAGCTCGTCGATCTCGGCGCCCGGCGCTTCCTCCCCGACCGTTTCGGCCAGCCAGGTCTCGCGGGCATCGGCATCGCCGACCGCGAGCAGGCCACAGAGCACGCCGTGGCACTGCGGCGCCGAGGCGGTGGCGCCGAGCGCGCGCAGGCGCTGTTCGGTTTCGTTACATGCCGGCAAGGTCATGATCGGGGCCTCATCGGGGTTATCGCGGGGGCGGAATTCTATCACTCCGCGGGCCTGCGGCGAGGGCCGATCATGCGCGCGTCCGCCCCGCGCTACTCCGGACCGCCACGAGAGCCGAAAGCCACCAGAGGTATTTGACCACTACCGGGGCGGGGCCTAGTATTCCGGCCATGAGTCAGGAGATGGCCCGGGACGCGGAAGCCCGCGTAAATGCGCTTGCGCGCCAGATCGAGGATCTCGTGGCGCTGTGTGAACGACTGCGCAAGGAGAACCAGTCCCTGCGCCGTCAGCAGGAGTCGCTCTCCACTGAACGCGCCCAACTGATCGAGAAGAACGAACAGGCGCGCGCCCGCGTCGAGGCGATGATCTCCCGGCTCAAGGCGATGGAGAATTCCTGATGGCGGGTGAAGCGGTACAGGTTACGATCAAGATCCTGGACCGCGAGTACCAGATCGCCTGCAGGGAAGACGAACGCGACGATCTGCTGGCCGCGGCCGGGATCGTGAACGACCGGATGAAGGAGATCCGGGGGCGTGGCAATGTGATCGGGACCGACCGGATCGCAGTCATGACCGCCCTGAACATGGCGCATGAGCTGCTCGAACTTCGGGAGACGAAGGAAGCCTGTGAACGCGTGCGCGATCAGGTCGCCAGCCTGGAGGAACGCGTCGGGGCTGCACTGGACGAGCACGGGGAGGCCTGAGCCATCCCGAATGGACGCAATCCCTGGTAGAGCGCCGCGGGCGGTGTTCCCCCAGAGATTGGGTGTCCGACCAGAGATTTCACGAGTTGGGGCACGTTCTGCGATGTACGTCAGTTCGCCGGGTTATACCCTTGAACCTAAGCAATACCCCGGGGATTTGTTTGGCAGTGGTTGTTGAGCATGTCCGCCCTTGTGCGGAAAGCCTGATTCCCTCCAACCCTCCCCACTTGAACCGCCGGTTCAAGGTCAAAGGCGGACAACGGCATACGCGGTTCGTGCCCACCTTACACAGACGTCCGAGTAGACGAGGACTGAAATGAACCAGGATATCGACCAGCAACGCGAAGTACTGCGCCAATACGTGATCGAGCAGCGCAACGCGCTGACCCAGCACCAGCTCCGCGCGGCCGCGCGCGACATGACGCTGCTGCTCGAATCGACACCGGAATTCCATCACGCACTCCACATCGCCGCCTACTGGCCGGTGAAGGGCGAAATGGACACCCGTCCCGTGATCGACCAGGCGGTGCGTTATAACAAGCACGTGTATCTGCCGGTGATCGTCGAGGGCGATTCCATGATGTTCGCGCCCTACGAGAAGGACATGCCGATGAAGAACAACCGCTTCGGCATTCCGGAACCCGATGTGGCGGCGGATAAACTGGTCTCGCCGCGGGACCTCGACATGGTGATCGTGCCGCTCGTCGTATTCGACAGTGATGGCCACCGGCTGGGTATGGGCGGCGGATTCTACGACCGCACCTTCTCGTTCCTCAACGATGACCCGGACGCGGCCAAACCCTGTCTGGTTGGCGCTGCGCACGAATTCCAGCACACCGGCCATATTCCACCGCATCCGTGGGACGTCGCCACTCGCCTCGTGGCGACCGAAGAACGTGTCTGGCGCCCGTACAATGCGCTGCACACGACGCACGAGGAAGCCGAGACCGGCTGATCCTTCCGCTCGACGCATACCGCGACGGCCATCTCCGGATGGCCGTCGCGTATTCCCTACCCCCGTAGAAGGCGCATCCGATGACCTGCTGGCTGTTCAAATCGGAACCCGATGTATTCGGTATCGACGATCTCGCGGCACAGCCGGGACAGACCGATCACTGGGACGGCGTGCGCAACTACCAGGCACGCAACTTCATGCGCGACCGCATGAAGAAAGGCGACCTCGGGTTTTTCTACCACTCGAACACGAAAGAGCCCGGTATCGTGGGGATCGTGGAGATCGCCCGCGAGGGGTATCCCGATCACACGGCCTTCGATCCCGAAGACCCGCATTACGACCCCAAGAGCGATCCGGACAACCCGCGCTGGATCATGGTGGACGTGAAGCTCGTGCGTAAACTCGCGCGCACGATCACGCTCACGGAACTCAAGGAACTCGCTGATCGGCCCGAGCTTGCGGAATTCCCGCTGGTGCGGAAGGGGAATCGGTTGTCGGTCATGCCGGTTACCGAGGAGCAGTGGGAGTTTATTCTCGGGCTGGAGTAGCCCTCCCGCCAGCCTCCTTTCGTCGTTGGATATACCGCTGGGCTCTCGAAGGCTGCAGGTCGAGTCGTAGCCAGACACCGCCGATCCTGCCCAATCCGTAGGCCGGGTTTTAACCCGACATGCTGCGTGTCGGGCTGAAACACGACCTACGGCCTGGTCCGGGGCGATATCGGAATGCTGACCGACAGCGGTTCGCGAGCAGGCTCGCTCCTGCAGGGCCATGCAAGCCCCGCACGGCAGCGGCCCTGGCCGCGAACCGTTATCGGCTTTTCTTTGCGTTCTCGTGGGGCGCCCTTGGCGCGTTGGCGAGAACCCACGGACGGGCGTCAAAGGCTCGCCACGGATCGAAGATCAGCGCAGGAAGGTCTGATACGCCGAGTTATCCGACTCCTCTTCCCAGAAATACCCCAGGTCATCGAGGAATTTCCGGAACGCCTTACCGTCTTCCTCTGGCACCTGCATCCCGGCCAGGACCCGGCCATACGCGGCACCGTGGTTGCGGTAGTGGAACAGCGAGATGTTCCAGCCACGCCCCATGCCATCGAGGAAATTCTGCAGCGCCCCCGGACGCTCCGGGAACTCGAACCGCAGGACGCGCTCGTTCGGCACGAGCCCATTGGTATGACCGCCGACGAGATAGCGTATGTGCAGCTTCGCCATCTCGTTATCGGTCATGTCGAGGATTTCATAGCCCTTCCCGCGCAGATCATCGAGAATCGCCTGGCGCTCGTCTTCACCGCCGCGGGTCTGCACGCCGACGAAAACATGCGCTTCATCGGTGTCGGCGTAGCGGTAATTGAACTCCGTGACCGAGCGCTTGCCGAGCGCGTTGCAGAATTTGCGGAAGGCGCCCGGGCGCTCGGGCAGCGTGGCCGCGAACAGTACTTCCCGGTGCTCGCCCAGCTCCGCGCGTTCGGCGACATGGCGCAGACGATCGAAATTGATGTTGGCGCCGCAGATAACGGGAATGAGATTGGCATCCGTCAGCCCTTCGCGCTCGACATAGCGCTTGATGCCGGCGACGCCCAGCGCGCCGGCCGGCTCCGTCAGCGTCCGGGTGTCGCCGAACACGTCCTTGATCGCCGCACAGATCTCGTCCGTGGTCACGGTGACGATCTCATCGACATACTTGCGGGCGAGACGGAAGGTCTCCTTACCGGGACAGGCCACGGCGACGCCGTCGGCGAAGATCCCCACGTGCTTGAGGCGGGTACGGCGACCGCGCTCGAGGGAGACCGACATCGACGCGGCATCCTCCGGCTCCACGCCGATGATCGTCGTCTCCGGCCGCAAGTACTTCATGAACGCGGCGATGCCGGTGATCAGGCCGCCACCACCGACCGGCACGAACACGGCATGGAGGTCGTCGCCGAACTGACGGCAGAGTTCCATGCCGACGGTCCCCTGACCGGCGATGGTGTCGGGGTGGTCGTAGGGGTGGATGAACGGGTAGCCGTGTTCCTCCTCGATCTCGCGGGCATGCGCGTACGCCTCGTCATAGGCATCGCCATGCAGGATCGCGCGCCCGCCCAATGCCTTCACGGCATCGACCTTGATCTGCGGGGTCGTGCGCGGCATCACGATCATGGCCTTGAGACCAAGCTTCTTCGCGGCCAGCGCGACACCCTGGGCGTGGTTGCCCGCCGAGGAACAGGTCACGCCTTCGAGTTTCTGCTGCCGGCTCAGCTGCCAGATCCTGTTGTACGCACCCCGCAGCTTGAACGAGAAGATGCTTTGCATGTCCTCGCGCTTGAGCATGATGCGGTTGCCAAGTCGGCGCGAGAGCGCCGGGGCTTCTTCGAGCGGCGATTCGATCGCGACGTCGTAGACGCGCGCGGAGAGGATTTTTTCGATGTACTTATCCATAAGTCCGCCAAGGTAGCAACCTGGATGGAAATTGAACAGGGTCGCGGGGTTTGCTGCCCCACGGGTGACGGCTACACTTACTAACCCGCCAGCGGAGACTAGATCGATGTCCCAGGACGATGCCAAACGCCAGGCGGCCGAGGCCGCGCTGGAATTCGTAACCGACGACATGATCGTCGGCGTCGGCACCGGCTCGACGGTGAATCATTTCATCGATGCACTGGCCGGCATGGCCGCCCGGATCGAGGGTGCGGTCGCCAGTTCCGAGGCCAGCGCCGAGCGACTGCGCAAATATCGGATCCCGGTGCTCGAACTCAACGACACGGGCGACCTGCCGCTGTACGTGGACGGTGCCGACGAGTTCACGGTCCACCGCGCCCTGATCAAGGGCGGCGGCGGCGCGCTCACGCGCGAGAAGATCGTCGCCGGCGCCAGCCGCCGATTCGTATGCATCGTCGACCAGAGCAAGCGTGTCGACTGGCTCGGCAGCTTCCCGCTGCCGGTGGAAGTCATCCCGATGGCGCGCTCGTTCGTCGCGCGCCAACTGACCCGCCTCGGCGGTCAGCCCGAACTGCGCAGCGGCGTGACGACGGATAATGGCAACGTGATCCTCGACGTCCACAACCTCGAGATCATGGAACCGATCGAGACCGAGCGCCGCATCAATGACATCCCCGGCGTCGTCTGCAACGGCATCTTCGCCCTGCGCCCCGCCGACGAAATCCTCATCGCCGGGCCCGACGGGATCGAACGTATCCGCTGACCGCTTTGTGCGATGGGTCGATCGAAAGAAAAACCGGGAACCACGAATGAACACGAATGGACACGAATGGCGATCGGGGCCGAGGACACGCCTGAGGGGCTTCGCCAGGACCCGGTAGGCGCGTTTTTGCGCAGCAAACGCGCGCGTTCGCCTTCGGCGAAAACGCGCCTGCGTTCCAGCCGCCACCACATCGGTAGCGAAACCCGCTCAGCGAAGCTCCATCCCGATCGAAGCTGCCACAATCACCATTCGTGTTTATTCGTGTCCATTCGTGGTTCCGCCTTCCCTTCACCGGCCCCCGAACGAAAAACGCCGCGCCCGGCAGACCGGGCGCGGCGTTTTCGCGATATGGCTGGGGGACCAGGATTCGAACCTGGGTTGACGGAGTCAGAGTCCGTAGTCCTACCGCTAGACGATCCCCCAGTTGTCTCGACCCATACCCTACGAAAATTCGCAGGGCATGGGCAACCGAGCGACCTCAGCGCTTGGAGTACTGGGTCGCGCGGCGGGCCTTGCGCAGGCCGATCTTCTTCCGCTCGACCTTGCGGTCGTCGCGCGTCAGGTAGCCGCCCTGACGGAGCACGCCCCGCAGGTCTTCCTCGTAGGAGACGAGCGCGCGGGCGACGCCCATGCGGATCGCGCCGGCCTGACCGCTGCCACCACCGCCCTCGACGGTGATATGGAAGTCGAAGCGGCTCTGGACCTCAGCGGCCTCGAGGGGCTGGCGCACGATCATGCGCGCCGTCTCGCGGCCGAAGAATTCGTCCACCGGGCGACCGTTGACGGTGATGTCACCGGAGCCGGGGCGCATGAATACGCGTGCGCTGGAGGTTTTGCGACGGCCCGTGCCGTAATACTGCTGCTGCATGCTGCTGATTCCTCGTTGGCTGACCGTGACGCTCAGATATCAAGCGGCTGCGGCTGCTGGGCCTGATGCCGGTGCTCGGGGCCCGGATAGACCTTGAGCTTGCGGAACATCGAACGGCCGAGCGGGTTGCGCGGGAGCATCCCCTTGACGGCGTACTCGATGATGCGCTCCGGCTTGCGCTGGCGCAGCTTGTTGAGCGGCTCGGACTTCAGGTTACCGACGTAACCGGTCCACCGATGGTAGTACTTGTCAGCTTCCTTGTTGCCACTGACGCGCACCTTGTCGGCGTTGACGACCACGATGTAGTCGCCGGTATCGACGTGCGGCGTGTATTCCGGTTTATGCTTGCCGCGCAGGCGCCGGGCGATCTCGGTCGCGAGCCGGCCCAGCGTCTTGCCGCTGGCATCGACCACGTACCAGTCCCGCCGGACTTCCTCGGGCTTCGCGCTGAAGGTCTTCATCGACGACTCCGGACGATCTTGCGGGGCGGCGCCGGGTCCCGGCCCGCCGAAAGGGGCGCGATTTTACCCAGAAGTGCCGCGCCATACAAGCACCCCCCACGATTTGCATCCCCGCCGCAGGCTTGCTACAACAAGCGCCATTCAGCGCCCCCCGGGGGGCGCTTCCCGGCCGGCGGGCTCTACCGGGGTCGGGAGGATGACCAGGCACGCCCCGGCGGCGCCTGCACGGACAACAACAACAATAAACAATAAGCGCGTCAGCGACGCGAGACACAACCATAAAAAGATTGCGGAGGGGGCCTCGGCCCCCCGGATTTTTCTCCGGGGGCGCGCTTAGTAGGCTTTGGGTTTCCCGGACAGCCTCCTAGAGCTTGAGGCTGCGCCCGAGGTTCCGCCCGTAGAAGATCTCGGCCATCTCCCGCCGCACCTGCTGCTCCACCTTGCGCAGTTCCTTAGGCGGCAGATCCTCCTTCCCGGCGCCAAACAGGTAATCATTCAGATCGAATTCGCCCAGGACCATCTTCGTGTGGAAGAGGTTCTCCTGATACACGTTGACGTCGAACATCTGATACCGCTCCTTGGTATCGCGCGACATATAGTTCTGGATCGAGTTGATCTTATGGTCGATGAAGTGCTTCTTGCCCTTCACGTCCCGGGTAAAGCCCCGGACGCGGTAGTCGACGATCACGATATCCGACTCGAAACTGTGGATCAGGTAGTTCAGCGCCTTCAGCGGCGATATCCGACCGCAGGTCGAGACGTCGATATCCGCCCGGAAGGTGCTGATGCCGCCATCCGGGTGGCTCTCCGGATAGGTGTGAACCGTAATATGGCTCTTGTCGAGGTGGCCGGCGATGGCCTCCGGGAGCGGCCCGGGAGATTCCGTGTTCGAGATCCCCTCGGAGGCGACTGGCTCCTCGGAGATCAGCAGCGTGACGCTGGCGCCCTGGGGCTCATAGTTCTGGCGCGCGACATTGAGGACGTTCGCGCCGATCAGGGCGGCGACATCCTCGAGAATGCCGGTCAGGCGCTCGGCGTTGTATTCCTCGTCGATATATTCGATGTATTCACGGCGATGCTGCTCGCTCTGGGCATAGCAGATGTCGTGGATGTTGAAGCTCAGCGTCTTCGTGAGGTTGTTGAAACCGTGAAGCCTGATATTGCGCTTGAGCGTCTGTGACAAGATTACGCCCCCGGCTGCGGGTCCCCGGCGCGACGCCTTCGACCGACCATAAACCCCGGCGACCCATGCCACCGGCCCGAATCCCGACGCGGTACCGCCGGCCTGCCGCGACAACCGCATCAGTCGATCGACGCCCCGTGCAACCGGGGGATCGGCTCGCGCGGTCCAGTGCGGCACCGGTCGGTATCCCGACCACTACGGGAAGCCGGCCATACTACCAGAACGCGACATACCCCCACGATACCGGGCGCAACGGAATCATGTCTCGGGACGCAGCTCCCAGTCGTGGGTGATGACCGCGGTCGAGGCGAGCATCCGGGCGACCGAGCAGTATTTCTCCGCGGACAGTTCGACGGCGCGCGCGATCCGGTCTTCGCCGAGCTCGTCGCCACTGACGACGAAGTGCATGTGGATCGCGGTAAAGACCTTCGGATCCTCGGCCGCGCGCTCGGCCTCGATCTCGACGTGACAGGCGGCCACGGCCCGGCGCGACCGCCGCAGGATGTGCACCACGTCGAAGGCACTGCAGCCGCCGAGGCCGAGCAGTACCATCTCCATCGGGCGTGGCCCCTGGTTGCGCCCACCGGCATCCGGCGGGCCATCCATGACGACCGAGTGACCGCTGTCGGTCCGCCCGACGAACCGGGCCTCGCCCTCCCAGGTTATACTCGCGTGCATACTCCCTACTCCATTGTCTTTGACAGGTCAGGCAAAGGCGGTCAAGAATCCGGTCATGGCACTGCACTCACCAGGCAAGGCGGAACCCGACTGGCTGCCGGTCCTGCTGGAGCACAGCCACCGTCATTCGTATCCGGCGCGCGCCACCATCATCCAGGGCGGGGCGAAGTCGGACGTACTCTATTACATCCTGAGCGGCTCGGTCAGCGTCAGCATCGAGGATGCCGAGGGCCATGAAATCATCCTCGCGTACCTCAACGAAGGCGAGTTCTTCGGCGAGATGGGGATGTTCGACGAGGACACCCAGCGCAGTGCCTGGGTGACCGCGCGCACCGAGTGCACGCTTGCCGAGGCCGACTACGACCAGTTCCGCGCGATGTCACAGCACACGCCGGACGTGCTGTTCGCGGTCGCGGCCCAGATGGCCGAGCGCCTGCGCCGCACCAGCGCCAAGGTCCACGACCTCGCCTTCCTCGACGTCGCCGGCCGCGTCGCCCGGACGCTGCTGGATCTCGCCCATGAGCCGGATGCCATGACGCACCCGGACGGCATGCAGATCAAAATCACCCGCCAGGAAATCGCCCGGATCGTCGGCTGCTCCCGCGAGATGGTCGGGCGGGTCCTCAAGGATCTCGAGGACGGCGGCCTGATCGAGGCCCACGGCAAGACCATGGTGGTGCACGGGACGCGCTGAACGCGCGCTGCGGGTCCGTACCGTCTTTGCACGCAATCCTGCGTACGGGCTCCATCACACCTTCTTCGGGGGTCTCGCCAAGACGCGAAGGAAGAAATAACGAGGCCCTGTAGGAGCGAGCTTGCTCGCGATAGTGCTCGCACGGCAGTTGGCTGAAACAATGGCCATCGCTGACCACCGCCGTGTCGGCGGGGCTTCTCTGTAACCCCTAGCGCAGTGCGGGCACATTCGCGAGCAAGCTCGCTCCTACAGATTTTTCCCTTTCTTCGCGTCCCTTGGCGACCTTGGCGCCTTGGCGAGAACCCTCTGACGAGCCTTGGCAGACCCCTGCGGTCAGCCAAACGCATTCGCGCCGAACAGTTCCGCGAGGCGGGCGCCCGGATCGGGCGCGGTCATGAAGGCCTCGCCTATCAGGAAGGCGTGAACGCCATTCGCCCGCATGCCGGCCACGTCGTCGGCCGTATGGATCCCGCTTTCCGTCACCAGCAGCACCTCGGCGGGGACCCGCTCGCGCAGCCGCGTGGTGGTCGCGACATCGGTCTCGAAAGTGCGCAGATCACGGTTATTGATACCGACCAGGTCCGGTTCCATTGCGAGTGCCCGCTCCAGCTCGTCGGCGTCATGGACTTCGATCAGCGCATCCATGCCGAGGTGGGCGGCCAGATCCCGCAGTTCGCGCATCGCGGCATCGCCGAGCGCGGCGGCGATCAGCAGGATCGCATCCGCGCCCATCGCGCGTGCCTCGTAGACCTGGTAGGGATCGATCACGAAGTCCTT
Organism: Halofilum ochraceum; assembly: GCF_001614315.2. NCBI lineage: Bacteria > Pseudomonadati > Pseudomonadota > Gammaproteobacteria > Chromatiales > Ectothiorhodospiraceae > Halofilum > Halofilum ochraceum. The sequence goes on along the minus strand of NZ_LVEG02000011.1, from coordinate 181,359 downwards.
GCGCAGCACCGGCAGGCCGCTGGACTCGCGCGCGGCGGCCAGATGGGCCGGATCGCCCTGGAAGAAGTCACGATCGGTCAGCACCGACAGCGCGGCGGCGCCGCCGGCCGCGTACGAGCGCCCGATCGCAGCCGGATCGAAATCGGCGCGAAGCACGCCCCGGCTCGGACTCGCTTTCTTCACCTCCGCGATCACGGCCGCACCGCCGGCCTCGATGCGGTGCGCGAGTGCGTCCCGCAGACCCCGCGGGGCGTCCGCTTCAGCCGCCCGCCGGGCGAGCGCCGACAGCGGCTCCCGGTCCGCGGCAGCCGCGATCTCCTCCACCTTGCGCGCGAGGATGCGGCGGAGGATATCCGGGGTATCGGCGATCGGCGTTTCAGAACTCATTGGACACCCGCACCAGCTCGTCGAGATTGATCCGGGCAGAGCCGTTCGCCATGGCCTTGCTGGCCTGCTCGACTCCCTCGTACAGCGTCGGCGCCGCGCCGGCGACGTAAATCGCGGCGCCGGCATTCAGGGCGACGATGTCGCGTGCGGGGCCGTCCTCATTGTCGAGGCACGACTTGACCATGCGCAGACTCTCGTCGCGCGTACCGACCCGGATCCGGGCGATATTGGCCCGTTCCAGGCCGAAATCCTCCGGCTTGATCGTATATGTCGAGAGCTCCCCCTCGCGGAACTCGGCGACCTTCGTTTCCGCGCCGATGCTGATCTCATCGAGCCCGTCGGCCGCGTGCACGACCATGACGTGGCGGCTGCCGAGTTCGCCCAGCACACGGGCAAGGTGCTCCACCCAGTGCTCGGAGAACACGCCGATGACCTGATTCGGCGCGCCGGCCGGGTTCGTCAGCGGCCCGAGGACATTGAACAGGGTCCGGACCGCCATTTCCTTGCGGGGGCCGACGGCGTAACGCATGGCCTTGTGATGGGCCGGCGCGAACAGGAACCCGATCCCGACGCGTTCGATGCACTGACCGACCTCCGCCGGCGTCAGGTCCAGATTGACGCCCGCGGCCTCGAGCACGTCGGCGCTGCCGGAGGCACTGGAGACCGAACGGTTGCCGTGCTTGGCCACATTGGCGCCGCCCGCGGCGGCCACCAGCGCGGCGGCGGTCGAGATATTGAACGTGCCGGCCGCGTCACCGCCGGTACCGCAGGTATCGACCAGGTGATCGACGTGCGCAGTCACCCGGCTGGAGAGTTCGCGCATCACGGTGGCGGCGCCGACCACCTCGTCGACGGTCTCGCCCTTCATGCGCAGCCCGATCAGGAACCCGCCGATCTGGGCGTCGGTCGCCTCGCCGGTCATGATCTGGCGCATGACCGCGATCATCTCGTCGGCGCTCAGGTCACGCCCCTCGGTTACGGCCTTGATGGCTTCCTGGACATTCATGCGGGCGCCTCCTCCGGTTGCCGCTCGGCCGCGCGGCCGAGGAAGTTCTGCAGCAGGTCGTGGCCGTTGCGGGTGAGAATCGACTCGGGGTGGAACTGCACGCCCTCGATCGCCAGCTCACGATGCCGCAGCCCCATGATCTCGTCCATGGAGCCATCGGACAGTTCCGTCCACGCCGTGACCTCCAGGCAGTCCGGCAGCCCCTCGCGCGCGACCACCAGCGAATGATACCGCGTCGCCTCGAACGGGTTGGGCAGACCGGTGAACACCCCCTCGCCCGTGTGGTGTATCAGCGAGGTTTTGCCATGCATGATCTCGCGGGCGTGCACGACCCGCCCGCCGAACGCCTGGCCGATGCTCTGGTGCCCGAGACAGACCCCCAGGATCGGGATGCGCCCGGCGAAGCGGAGTACCGATTCGACCGAAATGCCCGCCTCATTGGGCGTACACGGGCCGGGCGAGATCATCAGCAGCTCCGGCTCCAGCGCGTCGAGTTCGTCGACGGTCAGCTCGTCGTTACGATACACCGCCACCTCGGCACCCAGCTCGCCCAGATACTGGACGAGGTTCCAGGTGAACGAGTCGTAGTTGTCGATCATTACCAGCATGGTCGATTTCCTCGCCCTAAAAAGGCAATCTCTCGCCAAGACGCCAAGCGCGCCAAGAATTCAGGGTGCTTCTTGCGCGCGATTTGCAACGCGGACGATGCCCTCTCTCATCAACGCCCGGTTAAAATTCAAAAGGTATCCGAGTCGCCGCCCCGTTAGCCTGAGGTAGGTTAGCAACTGTTTTCTGTGCGCATTATTCAGGCTCTCGACGCACTTCATTTCCACGATCACTCGGGACTGGATCAAGAGGTCCATTCGAAAGCCTTCTTCGAAATCGACGCCACGATACCGCAACGGCACCGGGACCTGTCTCGCGACGGCGAGTCCACGCTCACGCAGCTCATGGGCCATAATCGCTTCATAGACAGTTTCCAATAGCCCCGGTCCCAATTCGCGATGCACGGCAACCGCCGCATCGACCACGATACGATCAATCTCATCGTCCGTCATACCAGCCTTCCTTGGCGCGCTTGGTGTCTTGGCGAGAAACCGATTTTTCAGGTCAGCGCTCTGGAACCCCATCCGCCGCATCGAGTCCTTTCTCGGCGAGTTCGACCGCGCGGATCATGCCGCGGGCCTTGTTCATGGTCTCTTCCCATTCGGCGTCCGGCTCGGAGTCGTGGACGATGCCGCCGCCGGCCTGGACGTGGAGTTCGCCGTCCTTGATCACGGCGGTGCGGATCGCGATGGCGGTATCCATGTCGCCGGACCACGCGAGATAGCCGACCGCGCCGGAATACACACCCCGCCGGACCGGCTCGAGTTCGTCGATGATCTCGAGCGCGCGGATCTTCGGCGCACCCGACAGCGTGCCCGCCGGGAACGTCGCCCGCAGCACGTCGAGCGCCGACAGTCCGGGCCGGAGCCGGCCGACGACGTTGGAGACGATGTGCATTACGTGAGAATAGCGCTCCACCGTCATGTTGTCGGTGAGTTCAACCGAGCCGATCTCCGCGATCCGGCCGACGTCGTTGCGGCCGAGGTCGATCAGCATCAGGTGCTCCGCCCGTTCCTTCGGGTCGGCGAGCAGCTCGGCCTCCAGCGCCCGGTCCTCGGCGTCGTCGCGGCCGCGCCGGCGGGTACCCGCGATCGGGCGGACCGTCACCTCGCCGTCCTCGACCCGGGTCAGGATCTCCGGCGATGCCCCGACGACCTGGAAATCGTCGAAATCCAGCAGGTACATGTACGGCGAGGGATTGAGGCAGCGCAGGGCGCGGTACAGATCGATCGGGCGGGCCGCGAACGGGACCGTCATGCGCTGGGAGGGCACGACCTGCATGACGTCGCCGTCGACGATGTAGCGCTTGATGCGCTCGACGGCATCCTTGTAACCCGCCTCGGTGAAACCGGAGACGAAGTCCTTCTCCGAGACGTCGAACGCGCGTGTCGGCGTCGGATAACCGGTGCCCGGCCCGCGCAGATCGCTCATCAGGTTGTCGATCCGGGTCTCGCCGGCGACGCGAGCCTCCTCGGTCGGCTCGACGAAGACGATGAACCGGGCGGTGCCGCGCAGGTTGTCGAAGACGACCACTTCATCCGACAGCATCAGCAGGATCGTGGGCGTTCCGAGCGGATCCGGCTTGTTCTGCGGCACATCGAGACGTGGCTCGATGTAACGGATGGTGTCATAGCCGAAATAACCGACCAGACCACCCTGCACGCGCGGCAGCCCCTCGACATCCGGCACCTGAAAACGGGCGCGGTAGTCCTCGATCCACGCCAGTGGATCGGCCACCTCCGCCTGCTCGACCACCTCGCCGTCGGTCGCCACCGTAACGGTCCGCTCCTCGACCCGGACGACCGTCCGACAGGGCAGGCCGATGACGGAGTAACGGCCCCACTTCTCGCCGCCGTGCACGGACTCGAACAGATACGAGTACGGGCCGTCGACGAGCTTCGACCAGGTGGACAGCGGGGTATCGAAATCCGCGAGGATCTCGCGGGAGAGCGGAATGCGGTTATAGCCCGCGCGGGCGTATTCGTGGAACTGCTTTGGCGTCATGGGGTGTCAACTCCGGAAATATCGGTACAGCGCTCGGTCTTCAGCCCGCGCGCCACCATCGCCGCGAATGCGGCGCCGACCCTTTCCGGTTGCTGGACACCAACGCCATGATATCGGCCGTGCAGAACGAAACGCCATTAAAACGGGGCGCCCGCGTCCCGTCAAGCGCGCCCAACCGATCCGTGAGCCGCTGTGTCACCGCGCCGCTATTTCCCGGCGCTGATCATCTTTGGCCAGGATGCAGAACGCGTCAGGATGGAAAAGCCCCGTGGCTCGGGTTGACGAAGGAAACCCAACAGCCACCCAGGAGCGATTCAACCAGGAGCAGTCACCGGCGAAACCGGCAAGCGACTCAGGCCGTCTCCGCGGTCACGGCCGCAGCAAGTTCATCGAAGCGATCGAAGATGCGGTCGGGAGCACTGTCCTCCAGCGGCGCGCCCCGGTTGTAACCGGTCCGCACGCACCACGCCTGACAACCGGCCGCCCGGGCCGCTGCCACATCAATCGCCGAGTCGCCGACCATCACACAATCCTCGATCGCCACGTCCAGCTTGCGCGCCGCCGCTTCCAGAGGCGCCGCCGCGGGCTTGGTGCCGTGACCGCTGTCGCCAGCGATCACTGTATCGAAACGATCGGCGATGCCAATCGACCCCAGCAGACCCACCGCGAATATACGCGCTTTGTTGGTGATACACGCGATCGCCCACCCGGCCGCCCGCACGGCATCCAGGCCCTCCACCACGCCGGGATACAGCGGCGCCATCGTCCCCAGCACCTCGGCGTAGGCCGTATCGAAATCCGCGCGCGCACGGCGCAGGCTCGAGTCGTCGGATTCCTCGTCCCGGGCCGCCATCAGCGCCCGCCGGATGAGGCAATCGAGACCATCACCGACCCAATCCCTGACGCGGTCCGCACCGGCGGGTTCATACCCGAGGTCCCGCAGCACGCGGTCAAGGGCGACTGCCAGTTCCGGCACACTGTCGACCAGCGTGCCGTCAAGATCGACCAACAGGCCTTTAGCCATACCGAACTCCCATTGTCCTGAACGCCGCGTAGGACGCGCTCACACGGAGGATCCACAGCCGAGCTTCATTGCTGCCCCCAACCGCCAACGATACCGCTGCCCCTACCACATCCCGATCCAATCAGGTTGCGGACCGGCCTGCGAGTCTAGCGCGACAGCGAATCCTCAGCCGATCCACCTCTGCGGACTCGCGCTCTCCCGATGGCCCGATACAACCCGAGGAGAACCAGCGCATACAGCAGGTGCACCCCGACAGCACCGCCACCGCCTCCGCCGCCGCTGCTGCCACCGCCTTCATCGCCAGCGGCATCACCGTCGTCTTCTACGGGCTCGTCTACGGGCTCGTCGTCCGTCACCTCGGCCTCCACCGCAAGAGTCACCGTCGCGACATCCGTACCGCCAAATCCGTCCTCCACTTCGATTGCAAACGAGTCACTGCCGATAAAACCGGGATCAGGCGTATAGCTGACCGTATTCCCTGACAGGTTCAGCGAACCGCTGGACGGCGACGTGGCCACGCTGTAATCGAGGGAATGGTTATTGGGATCACTGGCCGCAATCGATACATCCAGCGGCGTATTCTCCACCGTCATCGCGGACTCACTCTGCGCGACCGGTGGGTCATTGGCCTCCCGGATCGCCTTCAGGGCATCCACGGCCCGCCCGGTCGTCGTATTGGCATCAAGCGCCATCACATCGTCACCACCTTCGAGCACCGCGGCACGGATTTCGCGATAACCCTTGTCGGGAGCCACGGACCATGCCAGAGCGGCGATGCCCGTGACATAAGGCGTAGCCATCGAGGTACCGGAAAGGAAGCCCGTTTCATCAGTGTCATCCACCACTTTGCGCACCACGAGCCCCGCGACCGCGACCCCGTTGGCGACGTCGCTTGCATCGGTCGCCAGGCGGAAACCGATACTGCAGTTCGTGCCAGCGCAATCCGCGATGCTGCCAGAAACGGTGACGACCCCATCCGAGTCGATGGGACCCTCGCCCTCACCGTCAAGCACCCCGTCTTCGAAGGGATCCCCCGGACTGGTACCGGCTTTGTGCGCAGCCTGGAGAAGGTCGCTTCCGGCGAGCGTGTATTCGGTGGAATACGTGTAACCGCCGGCGATACTGTCAGTCAGATCGAACTCCCCGTACGCGCGCGCATCGAGATTATTCGTATATGTTCCGCCGCCGCACCAGTCGACCGGATTGACCAGGATCTTGACACCAGGCTCGCAAAAGGAATCAGTACGCCAGGAAGCATTACCAACCCAGTCCCCGAAGTCCGCCAGCGTGCGGGGGCCAGGGATTGCGCTGCGGATATTGACGCCGGGCGCTCCCACATCGACCGCCGTATCACCGAAATTCGAAAAATCGGCGAGGCTGTAATCCTGGTCGAGCGCGGCGACACAGATGATGTTGTCGAGATCGAAGCTGCATGGATAGACCGGATCGTTGGCCGGATTGGAATTTTCCCCTTCGTTTCCCGCCGCTGCGATCACGAGAACACCATTGGCGCGCGCATTTTCGAGGGAATCCTTCAGAACCTGGTCGAATTCCTCCTGGCCGAGGCTCATGTTGATCAGATCTGCCCCATTATTCACGGCGTAGTCGACGCCTTCGATAATATCGCTCGTGACCCCCAGCCCATTACCCCCCAGGACCCGGACACTCATGAGTTCGGCCTGCCAGCAGACACCGGTCATCACGCTGGAATTGTCTCCTGCCGCGCCGATCACTCCGGCCACATGGGTGCCATGGCGATGCCCTGCATCCGGCAACGGATCGTCATCGTTGGTTTCGCCGACAAAATCTCGACCGCTGTTCGACGCACCGTCCCACATGTTGTCGGCAAGATCGGCATGACCATAATTTACTCCGGTATCGAGAACCGCAATACGCTTGCTGCTGCAGTCGGTCGCCAGATCCCAGGCGGCAGCCGCATCGATATCCTGCCCCGCCGTACCGGCCGTGCCATTCACGAATTGACCGTTGTTCTCAAGCCCCCACAGCTCACCGTAGTCCGGGTCATTCGGCGTAGCCTGGGCCTTGTAGATGTAGTTGGGCTGTGCGTACGCGACATTGGGATCGTGGCGATAGGCCCTCACCGCATCCGCGACACTCTCCCCGCCGCCGATACGGACTCTGGCCATCGACGGCCGCGCGTCTACGGCTTCCCCTATGCTGTCACCATGGGCCTGCACGGCATGTCGGCTGACCTGATCGGCGGCGGCGTTTCTGAACGTGACGAGTATTTCGTTCTCAACGTAATCGACACCGGGCACACCGAGGCCATCTGCCGACGACATCTGCGTCTGCGAAACCGCCGCCCCGAGGGCAGAGCTCGAAGCCACCGCGCCGCCGCTGGCTTTTCCGTGCACTGCCAATGGCATCACGCCCACCAGCAGCGCCAGTGCGACGCCGGTACCTGGATGGCCGATGGCTTTGACTGATTCCATTATTCTCCCTCCTTGTGATTCCCCGCTTGGTTGCGGGATGTCCATTCGCGCCTGACACGTGGGAGCGCACATACACCCCCGAATCGCGCGGAAGCGCAACGAAAGTTCTCGTTTTTTGTGATGGGCCTGCGGTGACTGGCGGTGAACGGCATGCAGCAGCACGCCCGACTGCCCGGGTCTGTTACGGCTTCAAATCGCCCGATAAGCCGGTGGCGTCGTCACTGGAATAGCGGTAGTTCGGCTCGACCCTAAGGATCGCATCGTCCCCGACGACCCACTCCCGCACGATATCCGGCCCCGGATCCGAGATCAGGCGAATCCGGTACAGCGCACGATTCGTCTCCAGGGCATCGATTCGTTCGAGCCCATGGTCGCCAAAGGCCTGCTCCAGCATCGCGCGAGCCGAGTCGCGCCCGGCGAGTTCCACGACGTATTCGCCCTCGACGCGCTCCGCCTCACTGGCGTCCGGCGCCTGCCCGGAGCCCGACGCGGTCGCGCAGGCCATCACCGTGGATACGAGAAGGCACAGCAGTCCGGCGCATCCGGCACGGAGCAGGGTAGCGGGGATGAGTCGTGAAGTTACGGAAATATCGGGCATATCCACTCCCTGTGGCTTGACCGTCCATGGAATGCACCGTCAGGAAGACGGGCGCGCTCGTTCGATGCAATCGGTGGCGCGGTTCACCTCCTGGGGGCAGCGCATCCTGGCTGCCAGGGACCCACGCCACGGTCGGCCGGGGTCCGCGATTCAGGCGGACCTGGAGACCGAGCCGGAGTCGCTACGCGACTATAGTCGTGAACATACCATGCAGTACAACCTGCCTGAAATCCCCGAGCGTCCACGAGAGTCGAAAATACCGGTCGAGATTAGCCGTTACGGGCTTCGGCGATCGCGTTGCGCATATCGCCGATCACCTGGGCATAGTCCGGCGCGCTGAAGATGGCGGAGCCGGCGACGAAGGTGTCGGCGCCGGCGGCGGCGACTTCGCCAATGTTGGCGGTCTTGATGCCGCCGTCGACTTCCAGGCGGGCGTCGCTGCCGAGTTCGTCCAGCAGGGCGCGGGCCTCGCGCAGTTTGTCGAGGGTGCGGGGAATGAATTTCTGACCGCCGAAGCCGGGATTGACGGACATCAGCAGGACCATGTCGACCTTGTCGGCGACATAGCGCAGCACGTCGAGCGGGGTCGCCGGGTTGAACACGAGGCCTGTCCTGCAGCCGTGTTCGCGTGCGAGCGCCAGCGAGCGATCGACGTGCTCGCTCGCCTCCGGGTGGAACGTGATCCAGTCGGCGCCGGCGCTGGCGAAATCCGGGATCAGGCGATCGACGGGTTTGACCATCAGATGGACGTCGATCGGGGCCGTGATTCCGTAGTTGCGCAGTGCCTCACAGACCAGCGGGCCGATGGTCAGGTTGGGGACGTAATGATTGTCCATGACGTCGAAGTGGACCATATCGGCGCCGGCAGCGAGGACGTTCTCGACCTCCTCGCCCAGGCGGGCAAAATCGGCGGCGAGGATGGACGGGGCGATCAGGGCATCATGGAGGGACATGGCGGCGATCCGGATGGGCTGCGTGACGGCAGCGCGAGCCTAGCCGACCCAAACTCGGGCGACAAGCCTTGTGCGGGCCCGTTTCGCGGGGCCTGACGATTGTCTCTGCAGTGAAAGCCGGCTGTTGTTGCCTGCCTGGATGGATGACCTCGAGGTCAGCGAGCCGCAAAGCATGAGGGAGGTACCGGTCTGCCGGACCGGATCCCGGCAAAAGCCGGCCTACGGTGAGGACGAGGAAACCGGTTCAGAACCGGTAGAGAAGACCGAACTGGACGACCGGGTAGAGATTGTAGTCCGACCATTCGTCTTCGATTTCGTCTTCCGCCTCGTTCAGGTCCTGCTGGCTGGCCCCGGTATCGCTCGTCTCGCGCAGTTCGACGTCCGGATCGCCCCTGGCCAGTACGCCCAGATCGAGCGTCATTTCCAGGTTGCTGCGATCGAACCGCCAATCCCAGCCGGTGCCGATATAGGGCGTCCATTCCTCGAATTTGACCTCGGCTTCGAGGCGGCCGTTCCGCGACGCCTGGCCGTCACCGATCTCGTCGCCGATTTCCACGTCGGCCGCGGCATCGATGCGATGGTCCGTCGCCATGACGCCCCCCGTGAGGCGAAACTTGCCCCCGAACGGGTGCCAGTCCAGGAGTCCGTGCACCGTATCGAAGTCGATGCCAGCCTCGTAATCGAGATCATCCTCTTCCCAGTCACTGCTGGTCTTGAAGCGATTGAATCCGAACCGGAAACCGGTGTATGGACTGACCTGGGCATCAATTCCGAGACCGAGACCAAGGGTGCCGAAGTGGAAATCCACTCCGGTCCGGCTGGCCTGGGCCGCGGGCACGGCCAGCGCGCCGGCGAGCGCAAGGACTACGGTCCGGAACGCTACCTGTGCGAATCGACTGGACATCCCTTTTGCTCCCTTCCGTGCAGTGACGGTCGCTCACCGATTCATTCTACTCCGCATCGCGGGGGCATGCGGGCGCGAGTAACCAGCAGCAGCGCGAGCAGCAGCAAAGGCCCGCCGACACTGCCACCGCCACCGTCGCTTTGCACCTCCACCGTGACGCGATCGGAATCCGACAGACAGGCGGCGTCACCGACGCGCAATTCGAAGACGACCGTCGACGGCCTTGCGGGCGCGTCGAAGCGGGTCCGGGCGCCGGCCGGGCTGGTCAGGTCGACCCGCGGACCGGCGACCTGGCGCCATCGGTAGCTGTCGACGAAATTGTTGTCGGTGCTGTCACCGCCATCGAGCGTCACGGTGTCGCCGGCGTCCACGGACCGATCCCGCCCGGCATCGGCGCGTGGTGGGGCATCCCCGGAAAGCAGCGCGGCACCGGCATCCACGAGGCCGCTGCCGGTCACGGCGTCACAGCCCACAGCGGCGTTGCGGCCCGTCACGTCGACTGCAGCGGCCTGGAGCCGGCCGGCGATGCCCGGCGGCGTCAGCGTGCCATCGTCCTCGAGCAGGAGCGCGGCCACGGCCGCGGCATTCGGGGCCGCGGCGGAGGTGCCGAAGAAATTGGGGTGGGTATCATCCTCGCCACCTTCGTCCTCGAGCCCGGTGTTATCCCATGGCGTCCCGAAGAACGAGGTGTTGTTGCCATCGGTCGCGGCGATGACCGGCTGCGGGCCCTGGGTGGCGCGCCGGAAGGTGCCATCCGGGCGGAAATGCCGTTCGAGCGCGCCGCCGAGCGCGGTGTAGGACTGCGGATCGATCCGGCTGGCGCTCGGGCCGGTGTTGGGGGCAGCGAGATACCGCCCCGCGTCGTACCACGGCACCGCACCCACTCCGAATACGCCCGTGGCCACCGTGTGGCCGTACATCGTCGCCGCGGGATCAGGCCCGCCCATCGTGTCGAGGTACTGGATGGTGCTGGACCGCCGCCCGCTCTCATAGAACACGAGGCGGAACTCCAGGCGCGTGCCGCTACCCTGCGGGATCTCGTCCTGGGCCCCGGCCCAGTGGTCGACGGCCAGATAGAATGTGCGCCCGCCACTCCCCCCGTCGAGCCGCACGACTTCGACCGGATCCTGCCCGTCCCGCGCGGTCTCCGCCTTCTGGTCGATCACGCTGCTGAGCGTGGTGTTCACGCTGAATGGCGAGCGGTCGCTGAATGCGAGCAGATCCAGGTCGATGCGCGGACCGTTGCCGGTGTTCGCGGGCACGGACAACGCCGGCTGGTTCCACTGCAGCACGGCGGTAGCCGTCGAATCGGCCGGCACCTCCACTTCGAGATACGGATTGCCGCCCGCCCAGTCATGAAAATCCCGTTCACTGGGCGGAAACAGGGTCTCCCGACCGTCGTCGTCATCGGAGGCCAGCAGGTCGTCATACGTCTCGCGAAAGGCGCGCTGGCCGCTGTTGCCGGCCGCCGAGAAAAACGGAACCCCACGGGCAACGCATGCCTCGGCCGCGCGGCTGATCGGATCGCGCTGGTACATCAGCTCGGCGAGAAAGCCGATGTCGTCGACCACGACGTCGACGCCGCTTGCGGGCGCACACAGCGTATCGATGGCATCGGCGAACCCGGCGATACCGCCGGCCACCGCCGTGTGAAACGTGATACCCGCGCCGGGCGCGATGTCGTGGATGAGTTCCGCCATTGCGGCGCCCTCGTCGACCAATTCCCCGGATGCATCGTCACGCAGGATCTCGACCTCTGCCGGGAGTTCGCCGTCGTCCTGAGGCCGGCTGCCACGCATGGTAACGGGCGAGGACTTCGCTTCCGTGCTGCCGGTATCCTTGCCATCGAACGTGGTGTCCTCATCGACCACCCCCGGATCCCCGGGGGAATTGTCCTCGGTACGGGACATGCTGTCGGACAGGATGCCGACGGTGATCCCGCTGCCGTCGAGGTCCGCACGGCTGCCGTCACTGCCATTGATGGCGTCGACGTTCATGACCTCCACCGCCCGGCTCGGAACCAGGCCGGCGCGCCGGCGGTAGCCGAAGTCCTGCGCGACCATCCGCACGCCGGACATCTCGGCAAGACGGCGCAGGGACTCGCGATCGGATACCGCAACGGTGGCGCGCGCGTGCCCTCGCGACATCGCGATCACCCGGACACCCGCCGCCGCGAGATCGGTCCGTGTAACGGGCATGCCGGGATCGAGGATGACGTCGGCCCGCACTTCGCCGCGCGTATCCGTCGCGCGGCCGCCGCGCCATGCGACGCCGGCGGTCTCCATCTGCTGCAGGATGCCGCGGCTGACGCCGGGTGGCGTGTTCTGGCCTTTCGCCTTGCCCTTCGCGTCCGCGGCGAGGCCGTCGCCCGGCAGGAGCACGGCGAGCAGCAGGGCCGTCGTCATGGGGAGACCCGAACGCATCAGTGCGAAGCTCCGTTGTCGCTCCGTCCGGCGCTGCCGTATTCCGGGGTGATCGCGCGGACCGGGGAGAGCGCCGCCAGCGCATGCAGTGCATCGACATCCCGCACGCTGGCGGCGACGCGTTCGTATTTCACCGAGAAGTGATGCAATCGCACCCCGTCGAATTCGAACCGGACGCGGTCATCGGACCGCAGCCCCGCTGTCTGGATATCCACGCGGACGCCGTAGTCGTCGGTCTGCACGCCGGCCGCCCGGGCCCGTTGACGCAGCTCGGCGTGATCCGCAGCGCCCTGGAACAGATCGAGCAGGCGCCTGGCGATGGTGGCGTCACCGGATTTCCCGGCCTGCGTAGCGCCTGCGCTGCAACCGAGGCTCAGGGCGAGTGCACCGGCGCAGACGAGGAGATAACGGTGGAACATTCGCGTCTCGCGGGTGGGTGGCCGCGTCCCGGCGACCGCAGGATTTACTGTACCGATCCGCCGGTACAGGTCAATTCGGATCGGCCCGTTTGTGACGGCATCATCATCGACGGGCAAGCGGCAGCGGTCATCGCGACACGGTCACTCCCACCGGAACATGGATGCACCGATCGCGAGAAACACGGCCGCCATCGCCAGCAGCAGTGCAAGCTGCGGCGCGATCGCGGCGAGACCGGCACCGTCGATCATCACGGCGCGCGCCGCGTCGATGACATGCGTCAGCGGTAGCCCCTGGGCGACGATCTGCAGCCAGGGGTGCAGACCCTCGACGGAGAACCAAACCCCGGACAGGAACATCATCGGCCAGGTGAACAGATTCAGGAGCCCGCCGGCCAGTTCCTCGCTGGCGGTCCGTGCGGCGACGATCAGGCCGAGGGCGATCAGGCAGATGCCGCCGGCGACCAGGACGAGCAGGAGACCGAACGGGTTGCCGTGGATCGGGAAATCGAGGATCGCGTGGCTGCCGATAAAGATGGCGCTGGTGATGACGACGATGATCATCAGGCGCGAGCCGAGCTGGGCGATCAGGTATTCGGCCGGGCGCAGCGGTGTGGCCTTGAAGCGTTTCAGCACGCCGTTCTTGCGATACCGCACGATCACGAAGCCGACCCCGAACAGGGCCGTGAACATCATGTTCATCGCGAGTAGTCCCGGCACCAGCCAGTCGACATAGCGGATCACGCGCCCGGGCACGGACTGGCGGGTGTATGCACGCTGGTCGGCATTCACGCCACGCAGGACACGTTCGAGCATATAGCCTTTCGGCGACGCGTCGCTGACCCAGTAGCGCCGCTCCCGTGCATCGATCAACAGGTCGAGCTCGTGATGGCGCACCTGCTCGACACCGCGCGACCGGTCACGCACGCGGGCGTATTCGACATGGTCGATCCCCAGCGCACGCTCGGCCACCGCCGGATCGCCGAGCACACCGATGGTGTAGCGCTCGGGCGCGCTGCCCGAGAAGGCGAAGGCGAAACCGAACACGATGGCGACCGGCAGCAGCACACTCCAGGCCAGCGTCGCCCGATCGCGGAAGAACTCGCGATTGCGCGCGACGAAAACGGCCGCGATACGGCGGAGATCGAGGTGCGGACCGATCATGCGCGCATCGTCCGGCCGGTGAGTTCCAGGAAGAGATCCTCCAGCGTCCGCTCGCGGATGCGCAGCCGCTCCAGCGGCACCCCGCGTTCGATAAGCGCGGCGATGGTGTCGGCGACATCGTGGGTCAGCAGCTCAACGCGATCGCCGGCGTCGACAGCCGTGGCCGGCAGCCCGGCCACGTCGCCGAGATCGGCGCGCGGCAGTTCGAGCACGGTCTCACCAAAATGCTCGGACAGCAGTTGCCCCGGCGCACCGCGGGCAATGATCCGGCCGTGGTCGACGATCGCGATCTCACTGCACAGACGCGCGGCCTCTTCCATGTAATGCGTGGTGAGCAGAACCGTCTTGCCGCGTGTACGGATCCGCTCGATCAATGACCAGAAGTTGCGGCGGGCCTGCGGATCCAGCCCGGTGGTGGGCTCATCGAGAAAAACGACATCCGGGTCGTTCACCAGCGCGATCGCCAGCAGCAGGCGCTGGCGCTGGCCGCCGGAGATCCGGTTGCAGTACTGGCCGAGGAAGCCCTCCAGCGCGCACAGACCGATCAGCTCGTCGATGGCGAGCGTGCGCGGATAGAGGCTGGCGAACAGCTCGAGTGCCTCGCGCGCGGTCATGTAGTCGGGGAGCGCCGTTTTCTGGAACTGGATTCCGGCGCGGGCCCGAAAGGTATCGCCACGCGGCGCGCCGCGGAAACGGATGGTGCCGTCCGTGGGTTCGGTAAGCCCCTCGAGCATCTCCACGGTCGTGGTCTTGCCGGCCCCGTTGGGCCCGAGCAGGCCGAAGCAGGCGCCCGGCTGCAGACCGAAGCTCACGCCATCGACGGCGCGCAGCTCACCGTAGTGCTTGACCAGCCCGTCGGCCTCAAGGAGGTAGTCCATGGTCGATTCCGTCCGGCGGCGGCAGGCGGGAACACCCATGGTAGCCTGGACGAGGACCGGTCAGACGAGTCCCCGACGGGTCTCGGCCGCCGGGTTCAGGCGATCCGGATGCCCCTCAGGCGCCGACGAGTTCGGCGTGGAGTGCCCGTGCGCGCTCGAGCGCAGTGGCCGCGTCCATCGCCAGCACGTTGATGTGGCCCATCTTCCGCCCGGGTCGCGGTTCGCGTTTACCGTAGAGATGCAGGTAGGCGCCCGGCGTTGCGAAGACCCGCGACCAGTCGGGATCGCCGTCGTTCCACAGGTCGCCGAGGAGGTTCACCATCGCGACCGGCGACAGCAGATCGGTGGGCCCCGGCGTGAACCCGCAGAGCAGGCGCACCTGCTGCTCGAACTGCGTGGTCGCGGCGGCGTCCAGGGTGTAATGCCCCGAGTTGTGCGGCCGTGGCGCCAGTTCGTTCACCAGGATCTCGTCATCGCCGGTCACGAACAGCTCGACGCCGAGCACCCCGACATAACCAAGCGCCTCGGCGGTCGCGGCGGCCACCGCCCGGGCGCGCTCGGCCATGGCGGCATCGACCGCGGCCGGAAGCGCCGTTGTCGAGAGAATGCCGTCGACGTGTACGTTCTCGCCCGGCGGGTAACACGCGACCGTACCGTCCGCCGCCCGACAGACGATGACCGAGAGTTCCCGCGCCAGCGTCACCCGGCGTTCGAGGATGCACTCGGCCTCGCCGAGCGACGCGAAGGCGTCGGTCGCGGCCGCGGGCGAGTCGACCGGTGCCTGGCCCTTGCCGTCGTAGCCCCCGGAGGCATGCTTCAGCAGCGACGGCGTCCCCACGGCGGCCAGTGCCGACTTGAGATCGGCCGGCGAAGAGACTTCGGCCCAGGGCACGGTCGGCAGACCATGGCGATCGAAGAAGGCCTTTTCGCGCAGCCGGTTCTGGGTCGGCGCGACGGCCTCGCCGGCGGGCCGGACGATGCAGTGCCGGGTCAGCCGTGCCAGCGCCTCGGCAGGCACGTTCTCGAATTCGGTCGAGATCGCGTCACATTCGCCGGCGAGCCGATCCAGCGCGGCGGTGTCGAGGTAACCGGCATGGACGTGCTCGTCAGCCATCGCGCCCGCGGGGCTGAGCGGGTCCGGATCCAGTACGAGAACCCGGTATCCCATCGTGCGGGCGGCGACGGTGAACATACGCCCGAGCTGGCCACCACCGAGCATCCCCAGCGTGGAACCCGGCATGATCGGACGGCCTGCAGCCATCGCGTTTACTCCTCCGGCGGCACGCGCATCGCCATCGCTCGGTCGCGCTGCTTTTCGCGAAAGTCCGCGAGCTGTTGCGCGAGTGCCGGGTCGCCGTTGGCGATCAGCGCGGCCGCGAACAGGCCGGCGTTCGCGGCCCCCGACTCGCCGATCGCGAAAGTGGCCACCGGCACGCCCTTCGGCATCTGCACGATCGAGTAGAGCGAGTCCTGCCCCGAGAGATAGCGCGAGGGGACGGGCACACCGAGTACGGGGACCGTCGTCTTGGCGGCGAGCATCCCGGGCAGGTGTGCAGCCCCGCCGGCGCCCGCGATGATGCAGTGCAGACCGCGCGCGGCGGCCTGCTCCGCATACTCGAACATGAGATCCGGCGTCCGATGGGCGGAAACGACGCGCGCCTCGACCGGCACGCCGAAACCTTCGAGCTGTTCGACCGCATGGCGCATGACGGGCCAGTCGCTGTCGCTGCCCATGACCACGCCGACTTTCGGCTGGGACATGGCGTGCCCTCCCTTGGGCCGCGGAAA
Organism: Halofilum ochraceum; assembly: GCF_001614315.2. Classification (NCBI taxonomy): domain Bacteria; kingdom Pseudomonadati; phylum Pseudomonadota; class Gammaproteobacteria; order Chromatiales; family Ectothiorhodospiraceae; genus Halofilum; species Halofilum ochraceum. The sequence continues at coordinate 164,755 of NZ_LVEG02000011.1, read as the reverse complement.
ACCGGGCATTATGGCGAACGCGGCAGCGCCGTGCTACCCGCCATTCCAGACTGGACCCGGCTCCGGACTGCGATAAGGGGCCAGAAGCCGGAAGACCGGATTCACGCAGAGCCGCGGAGGCCGGGGAGAAAAACGGCCGGCTGTTGATGCAGATGATTCCGGAGATCTGCGCCGGCATCCGGAATACAATTAATGGCATACAGGCTCCGGTTGCCCGTCAGGGCCACCGTTCCGCCGTCCTCCGCGCTCTCCGCGGCTCTGCGTGATCCCGGTTTTGACGCGTCGGCCAAAGTCTCTCCGCCGCATGAATGCTGGCCGGCTCGGGCCACGATATGCGCGGATTCCGGTGAATCGAAATTTTCGGTTGCGAATCATTCGCAACCGCAAGTACACTGCATTTGCGGTCCCGCCGATTCCCCTGACCGCGCGGAGGCACAATTCATGTACGTCTGCATCTGCAACTCGGTGACCGATCACGCGATTCGCCGCGCGGTGCGCGGGGGAACGGTAAGCTTCGAGCAGCTCCGCTTCGAACTCGGCGTATCACGCAGCTGTGGCCGTTGCGAGCAGCACGCCCGCTCGGTGATGGCCGAGGCGATGGCGACCGAACTGCCCGCCCTGCCGAGGGGCGTGATCCTGCCGGACGCGGTCCCCGCCTGACCCCGGCCCTCGTGACTGGCCTGTATCCGGGCTATGCGCTACCATTAGACACAGTCTAAATCGCGGCAGCGTTTCAGGCTGCCCTCCGTCGCGAACACAGGGGACCCCCACCATGCAGGGTGATGCCAAAGTCATCGAATATCTCAACCGCGCGCTCAAGCACGAGCTGACGGCCATCAATCAATTCTTCCTGCATGCCCGGATGCTCGAGGACTGGGGACTCGAGAAGTACAACGAGAAGGAATACAACGAGTCCATCGAGGAGATGCAGCACGCGGACAAGCTGATCAAGCGGATCCTGTTCCTCGAGGGCCTGCCCAATCTCCAGGATCTCGGCAAGCTCCTGATCGGCGAGAACGTCGAGGAGATCATCCGCAACGACCGCCAGATCGAGATCGACGCGCTTGAGCTGTATCGCGAAGCGGTCGGCTACTGCGAGCAGGTGCAGGACTACGCGACGCGCGATCTCTTCTCCACGCTGCTCGCCGAGGAAGAGGAACACCTCGACTGGCTCGACACCCAGCTCGAGCGCCTGCAGTCGATGGGCCGCGAGAACTTCATCCAGTACTGGACGTAAGTTCCGGGCGTACGTTTCCGGGCATTCGGGCGGGCGCTCCCGGATTCCGACTTCGCCTGCATCCTGGCTACGGCCATGCGCATTGATGGCGCCTCTCTGTAGCCCGAAAGGAGCGTCAGCGGAATCCGGGACACGAGTGCCGATTACCGATCAGAAAAGTGCCGGCATCCCGAACAGCAGCAGGGCGGTAGAGGCCACGGTGCCGAGTGTCGCCCACAGTACCGAACGCATTTCCGCGCACCACCAGCCGGATTCACCAGGCGCCGTTTGAGAGACACGTCCGCGCCCATCACGCGTTCTCCGCACCTCCCGCCTTCGTGCGGCCCCTTCTGTCACTGCACCGGTCCGGCCGGCCGGCGAATCGAACGATGGTTCCGCGGTCAGCATGCTCGCACCTCCCTGCCAGTAGATTCCAATGATAACGATTCTCATTCGCATATCAATAGAGGCATAGAGATGCTTCGGGCCATGGACGCCGACGCCGCGAACGTCGACAATCGCCGCTCCACAAAGCCTGCACACACGCCATGCCGACCGAAGACTCGCTTTTCCGACCGCGGATCGAATCGCTGGAGCACCTGCACAGCGGCAAGGTCCGGGAACTCTATGCCATCGACGACGAGCGCATGCTGATCGTCGCCACGGACCGCCTGTCCGCGTTCGACGTGATCCTGCCCACCCCGATCCCGGGCAAAGGGCGGCTGCTGACGACGCTGTCCAATTTCTGGTTCGGGCGGCTCGGGCACGTCATCGGCAATCACCTGCTGGATGTCGATCTCGCGGAGGTCCTCCCGGACGCCGAAGAACGCGCGCAGGTTGAGGGACGTGCGGTCGTCGCGCGCCGGCTGCAGCCGCTGCCGGTCGAGGCGATCGTGCGGGGTTATCTGATCGGCTCGGGGCTCCGCGATTACGAGGCCACCGGCGGCATCGGCGGCATTCCACTGCCCGACGGCCTGCGGCGCGCCGATCGCCTGCCGGAGCCGATGTTTACCCCGTCGACGAAGGCGTCCGTCGGCGATCACGACGAGAACATCGACCTTGGGCGCATGGCGGAGCTGGCCGGTCCGGAATACGCCGAGCGGATCCGGGCGGCGAGCCTGCGCCTCTACGCCGAGGCGGCGGCGTACGCCGCCGAACGCGGCCTGATCATCGCCGACACGAAGTTCGAGTTCGGGATCGCTCCCGACGGCGAGCTGGTGCTGATCGACGAACTGCTGACGCCGGACTCCTCGCGCTTCTGGCCCGCCGACGGCTGGCGTCCCGGCGAGAACCCGCCGTCATTCGACAAGCAGTTCATCCGCGACTGGCTGGAGACCCTGGACTGGGACAAAACCGCCCCGGGACCGGAGGTACCGGACGCGATCGCACGGGAAACGGCCGACAAGTACCGGGAAGCGGTCGACCGCTTGACCGGGCCGCCTGATCGCCCATGACGACCCCGGTGGGCACGGCAAACATGCTTTTGACCACCGCCGCAGTAGCGTACTTCGAGAACCGCGGTTATAAGTTATAAGCAGGGTCAACGCGATCGCGCGCCCGCCGCCGTGCGCGCGACGGCGCAATTCGCGGAACGGTATCCAGCGAGTGCGCGATACATGACGAAAATCGTGAGTGGGAAACCGACATGAATGGGGTATTCATCACGGGGACCGATACGGGGGTCGGCAAAACGGTCGTCGGCTGCGCGCTGACCCGGGCGCTCGCCCGGGCCGGGCACGCCGTGGCCGTACGCAAACCGGTCGAGTCGGGTTGCGCCCGGCGCGCGGGCCAGCTCGAGCCCGCCGACGGCGCCGCCCTCGCGCGCGCGGCGGGCCATCGCGAGACGCTGGAGACCGTCACGCCCATGCGGCTCGCGCACGCACTCTCCCCCGAACGGGCGGCGTATCTCGAGGGCATGCAGTTGACCCTGCATGACCTGATCGCCGCCGTCCGGATCGGCAACGAATCCGACTTCTTCGTCGTCGAAGGGGCCGGCGGATTCCTCTCGCCGCTGGCGAGCGATGCCCTCAACGCGGACCTCGCCCTCGCGCTGGGCCTGCCCGTGCTGGTCGTGGCCGAAGACCGACTCGGATCGATCAATCACACGCTGCTGACGGTCGAGGCGATCGAACGGCGCGGCCTGCGTCTTGCCGGCATCGTGCTCAACGCCCGCGAGCCGGAGGCCGGCGGCGACATGGCCAATCGGGACGATCTGCTCAGCCGCCTCGGCGGCAACGTAATCCCGTTCCCGCACGGGCGCGAGGACCGCGAGACCGCGGACCTGCTCGCCGAGATCGTCGTGCGAGACTTTGAATCGACGACCTAGATCGAGGCAGATCGACGCAGATCAAGGCTTTTCGGGGAAATTAAAAGCGAATAATTGCAGTTAGCCGCTTGTTGGGCATCTGCACCTGGCAGCCGGACTTCGCTTATTCGGTAATGTCCGGCGGCAGGTCGATTTTGCCCTCCGGGCCCACCTCGATGATCTTCATCGAATTGGTCCCGCCGTGCACACCCATCAGGTCACCCTTGGTCACGATCACGCGGTCGCCAGGCGCGACCGCATCGCGCGCGAACAGCACGGCGATCGCCTCCTGGTTGGCCTCGGCCGGATTGACCTGGATGACCGGATAGGGGACCGGGTACACGCCGCGGAAGAGACTGACCTTGCGACGCGTGCGCTCATGACGCGTCAGTGCGTACACGGGGATACCGGAACTGATCCGGGACATCCACAGCGTCGTATCCCCGGACTCGGTGAGTGCAGCGATCGCTCGCAGACCGAGATGGTTGGCCGTGTACATCGTGGCCATGGCGATGGCCTCATCGGTGCGCTGGAACTGACCCTCCATGCGTCGATCGCCGGCCCGGGATCCCGTGTGGCGTTCCGCGCCCAGGCAGATTCGCGACATGGATGCGACCACCTCGACCGGGTACTCCCCGGACGCGGTCTCGGCCGAAAGCATCACGGCGTCGGTGCCGTCGAGCACCGCATTGGCCACGTCGAAGACCTCGGCCCGCGTCGGCAGCGGACTGGTGATCATCGACTCCATCATCTGGGTGGCGGTAATCACCGGCAGATTGGCCATGCGCGCGGAGCGGATCAGCGATTTCTGAACCGCGGGCAGTTCGGCATCACCGATCTCGACGCCGAGGTCGCCGCGCGCGATCATCACCGCATCGGTCGCGGCAAAGATCTCGTCGATCGCCTCCAGTGCTTCGGCGCGCTCGATCTTGGCGACGATCCCGCCCTGCCCGCCGGCCTCCTTGAACAGCCGGCGCGCGAAGTTCAGATCCTCGGCACTGCGCGGGAACGAAACGGCCAGGTAATCGACGTCGAGTTCCGCCGCCAGGACGATGTCTTCGCGATCCTTGTCCGTGATCGCGGGCGCCGACAACCCGCCGCCCTGACGGTTGATGCCCTTGTTGTTCGACAGGGTGCCGCCGACGCTAACCCGCGTGTGGATGCGCGTGCCCTCGACCGACTCGACCTGGAGCACCAGGCGGCCATCGTCGAGCAGGAGCGTATCGCCGGCGTGGACGTCGTTGGGTAATTCGGCGTAGGTGACGCCGACCGCGGTTGCGTCCCCGTCGTCCTGGCCGAGGGCCGTGTCGAGCGCAAACGCCGCACCGTCCTCGAGCTCCACCTCGCCGGCGGCGAACCGCTCGATCCGGATCTTCGGCCCCTGCAGATCACCGAGGATCGCGACGTCGCGCCCCGCATTCGTCGCGATCTCCCGCACCCGTCGCGCCTTTTCCCGGTGCTCGTCGTGCGTGCCGTGCGAGAAATTCAGACGCACGACATCGACGCCGCCGGCGATCAGGCGCTCGAGCACATCGGGGCCGTCACAAGCGGGACCGAGGGTCGCGACGATCTTGGTACGGCGCATGACCGGCCCCTGGCCGAGCTCATCGAGCTCGACGGGAAGGTTGGTGTTACTTGTCGTTGGCGCGCTGTTCAAGGATATCCACTGCGGGCAGATGCCCGTGCTCGACGAACTCGAGGAATGCGCCCCCGCCCGTACAGATATAGTCCATGCGGTCGGTCATCATGAACTGGCGCAGGGCCGCAAGCGTATCGCCGCCACCGGCGATGGAATAGGCACCGGAGGCCGCGATCGCTTCGGCGAGCGCGCGCGTGCCACCGGCAAACTGGTCGATCTCGAACATGCCCACGGGGCCGTTCCAGAAGATCGTACCGGCGTCCTCGAGCAGGCCCGCGTAGCGCGACCGGGTCTCGGGACCGACATCGAGGATCATGTCATCGTCGCTGACATCGGCGACCGGCTTGATCGTCGTCAGGGCGTCCGAATGGGCATAGGGGGCCACCACCACCTCGGTCGGAATCGGAATCGCCGCACCCCGCTCCTCGGCCTTCGCGATGAGCCGCTTCGCGGACTCCACCAGTTCCGGCTCGTAGAGCGACTTGCCGACCGGGTGGCCCTCGGCCGCGATGAAGGTGTTGGCGATGCCGCCCCCGACGATCAGGCGGTCCACCTTGTCCAGCAGGGCGTCGAGGACGCCGAGCTTGGTCGAGACCTTGGAACCGCCCACGATCGCCGTCAACGGGCGGCGGGGGTTCTCGAGCACATGCTTGAGCGTATCGACCTCGCGCGACAGCAGCGGGCCGGCGCATGCCAGCGGCGCATACTCCGCCACGCCGTGCGTCGACGCCTGGGCGCGGTGAGCCACGCCGAAGGCATCCATGACGTAGACGTCGCAGAGGGCGGCCATCTTTTTGGCGAGCTCCGGATCGTTGGCCTTCTCGCCCTCGAGCCAGCGCACGTTCTCGCACAGGACCATGTGACCCGGCTCGATTTCCGGCAGGCCGTCGATCCAGTCGCGGACCAGCTCGACCGGTTTGCCGAGCAGCGCCGAGAGGTGATCGGCCACCGGCTTCAGCGAGGAGGCATCGTCGGGCTGACCTTCCTTCGGCCGGCCGAGATGGGCCATCACGGCCACCCGGGCACCGGCGTCGAGGGCCGCCTGGATGGTCGGCAGCGACGCCTGGATGCGCTCATCGCTGGTGACGCGCCCGTCGGCGACCGGCGAGTTCAGGTCCTCGCGGATGAGCACCCGCTTGCCCGCGAGATCGATGTCCTCCATGCGCAGCATCGACGGCTCCTCAGCTCTTCGCCCAGGCGATCGCGACGTCGAGCATGCGGTTCGAGAAGCCCCACTCGTTGTCGTACCAGGCGACCGCCTTCACCAGCGTGCCGTCGGTCACCAGCGTCTGGGTCGAATCGAAGGTCGAGGACGCCGGGTCATGGTTGAAGTCGACCGATACCAGCGGCTGATCGTTGTAGGCCAGCACGCCCTTGAGCGGGCCCGCGGCCGCCTTGCGGCAGGCCTCGTTGATCTCCTCGATCGTGGTCTCGCGGTTGGCGATGAAGCTGAAGTCCACGAGCGATACGTTGATCGTCGGGACACGAACCGAGTAGCCCTGCAGCTTGCCGGCGAGTTCCGGCAGCACGAGGCCGACGGCCTTGGCGGCGCCGGTCGAGGTCGGGATCATCGAATGCGTCGCCGAGCGCGCGCGGCGCAGGTCGCTGTGATAGACGTCGGTGAGCACCTGGTCGTTGGTGTAGCTGTGGACCGTCGTCATCTGGCCGCAGCGCACACCCACCGTTTCGTTCAGTGCCTTGACCAGCGGCGCGAGGCAGTTGGTCGTGCAGGAGGCGTTGGAGACCACGGTCATGTCCTGCGTCAGGACCTCGTGATTCACGCCGTAGCACACGGTCGCGTCGACATTGCCCTTGGCGGGCGCCGAGATCAGCACCTTGTTCGCGCCGGCGGTGATATGGGCCCGCGCCTTGTCGGCGTCGGTGAACAGCCCGGTGCATTCCAGCACGACATCGACGCCGAGCTCGCCCCACGGCAGCTTCGACGGATCGCGCTCGGCGCAGACGCGGATGCGATCGCCGTTGACGACCATCGCGTCCTGCTCCACCGCCACCTCGCCCGGGAACCGCCCATGGGCGGTATCAAAACGGGTCAGATGCGCGTTGGTCTCGGCATCGCCGAGATCGTTGATGGCGACGATCTGGAGTTCGTCGGTCCGCCCGTACTCGTACAGCGAGCGCAGCACATTGCGCCCGATACGCCCGTAGCCGTTGATCGCAACCTTCGTGGCCATGGCCAGTTATCCTCCTGAGTGTCAGGTAATCAGGGGCGCCCGTCGGTGCCCCGCTAGCAGTGAATCTGATTCACGGAATCCGGCTCGGTGCCAATGGACCCGTGTTTTTGGGGTTCTCGCCAAGACGCCAAGTGCGCCAAGGAACAGAAAAACCGGGCGCGAACTGCCGGCATTGGCCTTCGGCCAAGGCCGGCCTACGATGTACTTTGCATTCCTTGGCGCACTTGGCGTCTTGGCGAGAGACCGCTTTTAAGCGTTCTCGGCCGTCCGGGCCTCGCCGACCACATTACGGGCGGTCTCGACGACGTGGTCGACGGTGAAGCCGAAGTGCGCCATCACGTCGCCGGAAGGCGCGGACTCGCCGAAGGTGTCGATGCCGACCACGGCGCCCTCCGGGCCGACCACGCCCCGCCAGCCACCGGTCACACCGGCCTCGATCGCGACCCGGCGGCCGCCGCGCGGCAGCACGGCATCCTGCCACGCGCGGTCCTGCGCCTCGAAACGATCAAGACAGGGCATCGAGACCACGCGGGCCTGAATGCCATCCGCCGCCAGCCGCTCGGCGGCGCCCGTCGCCAGGTGCACCTCGGAACCGGTCGCGATCAGCGTAACGTCCGGCTCGCCGTCGCAATCCACCAGCACATAGCCGCCGCGGGCGATCGCCGTCTTCTGGTCCGCATCGCGCTGCTGCGGCGGCAGCCCCTGGCGCGAGAAGGCCAGCGCCACCGGGCCGTCGGTCCGCTCCAGAGCGCGGCGCCAGGCGGCGACGGTCTCAACCGCGTCGCAGGGCCGCCAGACTTCCATGCGCGGAATCAGGCGCAACGTGGCGAGCTGCTCCACCGCCTGGTGCGTCGGACCGTCCTCGCCGAGACCGATCGAGTCGTGGGTATAGACGAAAATGCTCGGGATCTTCATCAACGCGGACATGCGGACTGCGTTGCGGGCGTACTCCGAGAACATCAGGAACGTCCCGCCGAACGGCTTGAACCCGCCATGCAGAACGATGCCGTTGACGATCGCGGACATGGCGAACTCGCGCACGCCGTAATACAGATAACCGCCGTCCGCGTGGCGTCGATCGATATCGGTTGCGCCCTTCCAGCGGGTGTTGTTCGAGCCGGTCAGGTCGGCCGAGCCGCCCAGCAGTTCCGGCAGGGCATCGGCGAAACCGCCGATCGCCGCCTGCGAGGCCTTGCGCGTGGCGACCTTCTCGGCCGCCTCGTCGGTGCGCTCGAGCAGTTGCTCGGCATGCTCGGCCCAGCCCTCCGGCAGCTCACCGGCCAGGCGTCGATCCAGCTCCGCGGCCAGCTCCGGACAGGCCTTGCGGTAAGCGGCCATGCGGGCGTTCCAGTCGGCCTCGCGGTCGGCTCCGGCCGTCCGCGCATCCCAGCCGGCGTAGATCTCTTCCGGGACCTCGAACGGCGCGTGCGACCAGCCGATGGTCTCGCGCACCAGGGCGATCTCGTCATCGCCCAGCGCCGCACCATGCGATTCCTCCTTGCCCTGCTTGTTGGGCGAACCCCAGCCGATCACGGTCTTGCAGCAGATGATGGACGGCCGATCGGTCTCGGCCCGGGCCGCCTCGATCGCGGCGCGCACCGCCGCCGGGTCGTGGCCGTCGACATCGGGCACGACGTGCCAGTTGTAGGCGGCGAAGCGGGTCGGGGTGTCGTCCGTGAACCAACCCTCGACCGGCCCGTCGATCGAGATCCCGTTGTCGTCGTAGAACACGACCAGCTTACCGAGGCCGAGCGTCCCGGCCAGCGAGCAGGCCTCGTGGGAAATGCCCTCCATCAGGCAGCCATCGCCGGCGAACGCGTACGTCCAGTGGTCAATGACCTCGTGACCATCGCGGTTGAAGCGCGCCGCCAAAGTCTTCTCGGCGAGCGCCATGCCGACGGCGTTGGCCAGCCCCTGGCCGAGCGGGCCGGTGGTGGTCTCGACACCGGGGGTGTAGCCGTATTCGGGATGCCCGGGCGTCATCGAGTGCAGCTGGCGGAAGCGCTTGATCTCGTCCAGCGGCAGCGCGTAGCCGGTCAGGTGCAGCAGCGAGTACAGCAGCATCGACCCGTGACCGTTGGACAGCACGAAACGGTCACGGTCGGGCCAGTCCGGATTGGCGGGGTTATGCCGGAGATAGTCGTTCCAGAGCACCTCGGCGATGTCCGCCATGCCCATGGGCATGCCGGGGTGGCCGGAATTGGCCTGCTGTACCGCGTCCATGGACAGCGCGCGGATGGCGTTGGCGAGATCGCGACGCGCGGGCATACTGGAACTCCCGGGGTGTTGCCGTATCTAATAAGGACAGGCGTGGGCCGGCGTGGCGGAAACGCGGCGCGGGCCTTGCAGAGCCACGGCGCCACCCCCACTTTCCAGTGAGGCCGAAGGCGGTAATTGACCGCTTTTCGAACTGTACCGACACGCCGCGACCAGACGCGGCGAGGCGCGATTGTCGCCTACCCGGCGGTTGACAGCAAGCCGCCGGGGGCGCACGCCCGGGCAGCCCGTAGTCTGGAACAACGGGCTATCGGCTGTTATACTGGAAGATTACCTTCGCTGCGTGAAATGCCTGCCGGCATCCGGAGACTATGGATCAGGAACAGCAATCCCGCCTGAAAGAGTTGATCGCCAAGGGCAAGGAGCAGGGTTACCTGACCTATGCCGAGGTAAACGATCACCTGCCCGACGGCGTCGTCGAGCCCGACCAGGTCGAAGACATCATCTCGATGATCAACGACATGGGCATCTCTGTGCACGAAGTCGCGCCCGACAACGACACATTGATGCTCGCGGACGAGCCCGTCAACACCGACGACGATGCCGCGGACGAGGCCGCCGCCGCGCTGGCCACTGTCGATGGCGAATTCGGCCGCACGACCGACCCCGTGCGCATGTACATGCGTGAAATGGGCACCGTCGAGCTGCTGACGCGCGAGGGCGAGATCGAGATCGCGAAGCGCATCGAGGACGGCACCTACAAGATGATGGCCGCGCTCGCCGATTACCCCGGCACCGCGGGCAAGATCATCGAGAAGTGGGACAAGATCGAAGCGGGCGAGGCGCGCCTTACGGAACTGATGAGCGGTTTCCAGGACCCCGAGGCCCCCGATACGGCCATGTCGCCGTCCGCCGACGACAGTGCCGACCGCAGCACGGACGAGGAAGAGGCACCGGACAACTCGATCGATATCGAACAGGTCCGCGCGCACATGGAAGAACTGCGGCAGATGCACAACCGTGTGGTGACCGCGCTCGACAAGGCGGCGCGTCAGCGCACGCATCCCAAGTCCGGCGTCCGCGCCCAGAAGCAGCGCGAAGAGATGGCCACGAAGGTCCTCGAAATCCAGCTCGTGCCGGCCTTCGTCGACCAGTGCGTGAAGAACCTGCGCGAACGTGCCGACTCGGTGCGCGCCCAGGAGCGGTCGATCATCCACGCCGTGACCACCCGCGCCAATATGTCGCGCAAGGCCTTCATCGCCTCGTTCACCGGGCGCGAGAGCGACCCGGCGTGGCTGCAGGAACTGATCGACGCCGGCGAACACTACTCGAAGAAGGTCGCCAATCAGAGCGAGACCATCGAGGGCGCGCAGACGCGACTGCAGCAGATCGAGCGGGACACGCACCTGCCCGTTTCCGAGATCAAGGAGTCGAAACGGCGCCTGTCCATCGGCGAGGCCAAGGCCCGCCGCGCCAAGAAGGAAATGGTCGAGGCGAACCTGCGGCTGGTGATCTCGATCGCCAAGAAATACACCAACCGCGGCCTGCAGTTCCTGGACCTCATTCAGGAGGGCAACATCGGCCTCATGAAGGCGGTCGACAAGTTCGAATACCGCCGCGGTTACAAGTTCTCGACCTACGCGACGTGGTGGATTCGCCAGGCCATCACGCGCTCGATCGCCGACCAGGCGCGGACCATCCGTATCCCGGTCCACATGATCGAGACGATCAACAAGCTCAACCGGATCTCCCGCCAGATGCTGCAGGAGATGGGCCGCGAGCCGACGCCGGAGGAGCTGGCCGAGCGCATGGAGATGCCCGAGGACAAGGTCCGCAAGGTGCTCAAGATCGCCAAGGAACCGATCTCCATGGAGACGCCCATCGGCGACGACGAAGACTCGCACCTCGGCGACTTCATCGAGGACGCCTCGGTCCAGTCGCCGGTCGAAGCGGCCACCACCGAGGGCCTGTCGGAGACCACCGAGGGCGTACTCGCGAGCCTGACGCCGCGCGAGGCCAAGGTCCTGCGGATGCGCTTCGGTATCGGCATGAACACCGACCACACGCTCGAAGAGGTCGGCAAGCAGTTCGACGTCACGCGCGAGCGCATCCGCCAGATCGAGGCCAAGGCCCTGCGCAAGCTGCGCCACCCGAGCCGCTCGGAACAGCTGCGCTCGTTCCTCGACGATTGATGACGGCGGACAAGCCGACGCGAAAAGGCCGCATCCGGACGCCGGGTGCGGCTTTTTTCATTTGAGAGATCGGCGTAGACGTGGGTTTGGGTTCTCGCCAAGGCGCGGAGGGCGCCAAGAGTCGCAAAGGAAACCATTGTAGGCGCGTCTTCGGGCGGCGCGGACGAGCGCCGTTCGAATGCGCGCGGCGCGCCCCGAAGATTGTATCCTCGCACTCGCACATCCGCGGCGGAGATCAGATCAACACGCGTACCCGCGCGCATCAGACCGAGTGCCCCGCGCTCCGGCGCTTTGCGGGAGCGTGCGCCGCTGGCCGCCACGGGACAGTACGATGAATCCCGTGCGGTGCAAGCGATGCGCGCGTTCGCCTTCGGCGAAAACGCGCCTACGGGCTTCGTCCGACCACGCGACCGCCATACCTTCGTTTTTCCTTCGCGACCTCTGCGCTCTTGGCGCCTTGGCGAGAACCCGAATGCACTGCCGACCAGAATTCCCCGCCCGGCCTGTGGCAATCTGACAGCGCTGGCGCTATAAATCACACGCGGGCCCCGGATTTCCGGGGCTCGCGTCCATTCCGAGGAGATGCCCATGGCGGGCAACCGCTACCCGCTCGAAGTCCGGCCCGTGATCCCGGAGGCGCTGGCGCGCCTGCACGATCTGTCCGGCAACCTGATCTATTCCTGGGACCGCCGCGTGCGCGGGCTGTTCCGGCGCATCGACAGCGACCTCTGGGATCGCTGCGGCCATAACCCGAAGGTATTCCTCCGGCGCGTGCCACAGGAGCGGTTCGAGGCGCTCGCCCAGGACGCGGACTTCCTCGCCGAGTACAACGCCGCGCTGATGGCGTTCGATCAGTATCACGAGGCGACCAATCCGAAAATCCGACGCGTCGATGGCTTGGATCCGGCCACCGACGCCATCGCCTATTTCTGCATGGAGTATGGGCTGCACGAGAGCCTGCATCTCTATTCCGGGGGGCTTGGCATCCTCGCCGGTGATCACTGCAAGGCGGCCGCGGACATCGGACTGCCCTTCACTGCCGTGGGCCTGATGTACCGCCAGGGGTACTTCACGCAGACGGTGGACGCCGAGGGCTGGCAGCAGGCCCATTACCTGCCGGTCGAGCTGGCCGATGAACCGATCACGCCCGCGCGGGACGCCGACGGCAACGACCTGCGGATCACGGTTCCGTTCCCGAAACGCGACGTCCATGTCCGCGTCTGGCAGGCGCTGGTCGGCCATGTCCGCATCCTGCTGCTGGACACGGAACTCGACGAAAACGCCACCGATGACCGCGCGATCACCTATCAGCTGTACGGCGGCGATACCGGCACCCGGATCGCGCAGGAGATCGTGCTCGGCATCGGCGGCGTACGCGCGCTGCGCGCCCTGGGCCTCGCCCCGAGCGTCTGGCACATCAACGAGGGGCACCCCGCGTTCTCGATCCTCGAACGCTGCCGCGAGCAGGTCGCCGCCGGTCTCGATTTCGACGCCGCGCTCGAGGCGGTCGCCGCGGCGACGGTGTTCACCACGCACACGCCGGTGCCGGCGGGCCACGATCTGTTCCCGCACGACCTGATGACGAAGCACTTCCGCGGCTACACGGACGCGCTCGGCATCAGCCTCGAACGGTTCCTCGATCTCGGCGATTCCCCCCAGGACGAAGGCCACTTCAACATGACCGCCCTCGCTCTGCGTGGCTCGCGGCGGCACAACGGCGTCAGCCGGATCCACGGCGACACCGCGGCGACCATGGAGCGTTACCTCTGGCCGGAGGTGCCGGCCAGCGAGAATCCGATTACCTACGTCACCAACGGGGTCCACATCCCGACCTTCCTCGCGCGCGACTGGGCCGACCTGTTCGACGGCACCCTTCCCGGCTGGCGCAGTCATCTATGCGACGAGTCGTTCTGGCGCGAGGGCATCGACGCCATTCCGAGCCAACGCTTCTGGTCCGTGCGTCAGCTCCTCAAGGGGCATCTGATGACGGCCCTCTCCGAGCGCCTGACCGCGGATTACACGCGGCGCCACGTCAGCCGCGCGCGGATCCGCTCGATGCAGCAGGCGCTATCGCCGGAGAACACCCAGACGCTCGTGATCGGCTTCGCACGGCGGTTCGCGACCTATAAGCGCGCGCTGCTGCTGTTCCGGGATCCGGAACGCCTTGCACGCCTGCTGGGCGATCCCGAGCGCCCGGTCATCATCCTGTTCGCCGGCAAGGCCCATCCGAAGGACGAACCCGGGCAGGGACTCATTCACGAAATCGTCCAGCGCAGCAGCGAACCGGCGTTCCGCGACCGCGTGTTCTTCCTCGAGGGCTACGGCATGACCCTGGCGCGACGCCTGGTCACGGGTGTCGACGTCTGGCTGAACAACCCCGAGTACCCGATGGAGGCCAGCGGCACATCGGGCCAGAAGGCGGCTGCCAACGGCGTACTCAACCTCAGCGTGCTCGACGGCTGGTGGGCGGAAGGCTTCAACGGAGAAAACGGCTGGGCCGTCGAACCGCACGCCGTCGGCATCGACCCCGAGGAACGCGATGACGTCGAGGCCGAGGAACTGCTGGATCTGCTCGAGTACGAGGTGATCCCAAGCTGGTTCAGTGGCGACGGCGGTGTACCGGAGGACTGGATCGCGCGGGCTCGCGCCTCGATCACCAGCATCCTGCCGCGCTTCAACGCCGAGCGCATGGTGTTCGAATACGCCCACCGCCTCTACCGCCCGGCGGCCGAACACGGCCGCCGGCTGGCCGCGAAAGACGGCGCCCGCGCCCGGGCACTGGGCGAGTGGAAACGCCGGATTCGCGAGCGCTGGCGCGGTGTCGGCCTGCACTGGGCGGAAGCGCCACCGGGTGCCGCGCGCACCAGTGAACCCGTGCGGCTCGCGGTCGCCGTACACCTCGGGGGTCTGGCGGCCGAGGATATCCGCGTGGAATGCGTGCTCGACCTGTCACACGATGGCACCGACGCCGAGCCGCGCATCGAACGGTTCACGCTCGCCCCGGACGCGAGTCACGAAACCCGCTTCGAACTGGAACTCGACGATCTGCCGAACGGGCTGCTGCACATGCGCGTGCGCGCCTATCCATGGCACGAGGACCTGGCACATCCCTTCGAGATGGGGTTGATGACCTGGCTGTAGAGGCGGAGGGCGGAGCAGGACCCCGTAGGCCGGCTTTTGCCGAAGGCAACAGCCGGCGCGTGCGCCTATCCAAGCCGCGGCTTTTCCGGGATGCGAAGCGGTAAGGGCAGCAGGCGTAGGCCGGCTTTGCCCGGCGTCCCCAACACGCCCGTTCTGCATCGCCATTCGCCGCCGGGGAATGCCGGCATTGCGCGGTGAGATGCCCGCGCCGATATCCATCTCCACGGACCGCGCAAAGCCGGCCTACTTCCGGCGGACCTCTGACTATGGGGGGTCCTGTAGGTCGGGCTTACAGCCCGACACTCGTCACCCCTTGATCTGTCGGGCTGTAAGCCCGACCTACACCGTCCCCAACGCGCTGCCTGGTTTTGTTCAGGGCTTCCCTGAGTCGGCCGGGTCTCGGTTCAATCCACCCGACCAAAGCGGGCCAGGCGCGCCCGCCATTGGGTGGTATCGGACCGGGTAAAGTCATCCGCTTCGAAGCGCCAGACCCAGTTGCCGTGGCGGCGGCCCGGGACGTTCATGCGGGCCTCGTTGCCCAAGGCGAGCAGATCCTGGAGCGGGATGATGGCGAGGCGTGCGCGTGATGCGAGGGCGGCATCGATCAGGGGCGCGGGCATGGTCTCCCCGGTCGTTTCCAGCACGCTTCGAACCGTATCGCGCGCGGCTTCGTCGAGACTGCGCCACCAGCCCAGTGTCGTGTCGTTGTCATGGGTGCCGGTGTAGGCCACGCACCATTCCGGGTGATTGTGCGGGCGATGCGGATTCTCCGGCCCGTCGTCGAACGCGAACTGCAGGACGCGCATACCGGGTAGCCCGAGCGCGTCGCGCAGCGCATGGACATCGTCGGTGATCACGCCGAGGTCCTCGGCCACCAGCGGCAGATGACCGAGCTGCGCGCGGATCGCGTCGAACGGTTCCCGGCCGGGCCCCGTGATCCAGCGCCCTTCGCGCGCGTCGGCCGCCCCCGCCGGGATCGACCATGCGGCGGCGAAGCCGCGGAAGTGGTCGATGCGTACCAGATCGAAACAGCCCGCCTGCACGCGCAGCCGCCGGCACCACCAGCGCCAGCCATCCGCCGCGTGGGCCGCCCAGTCGTGCAGTGGCTGCCCCCAGTGCTGGCCGGTATCGGAGAATGCGTCCGGCGGGACGCCGGCCTCACCGGTGACCGTGCCGTCGGCAGCGACGGCGAACAGGTGCGGCTCGGCCCAGACGTCGGCACTGTCGAGCGCGCAGTAGATCGGCACATCGCCGAACAGGCCAACGCCGCGCTCATGGGCGTACGCACGCAGGCGCCGCCACTGGCGCGCGAACTGCCACTGGGCCACTTTCTCGGCATGGATCGCACCGGCCAGTTCGGCTCGGGCATCGGCGAGCGCATCCACCGCCCGTTCACGCACGCCGACCGGCCATTCCGGCCATGGGCGTCCGATCTCTCGGCGCAGGGCGGCGAACAACGCCCAGTCCTCCAGCCAGTCGCTTTCCACCTCAACGAAGGCGTTCAGGGCTTCGTCCGAAGGCTCCGGACAATCGGATGGGTCCAGCAGATGGGTTCCGCCGGCGCAGGTCGACGGCGGCTGGTAGGGACAATCCGCCTCATCGACCGGCCCCACCGGCAGCATCTGCCAGTAGCGGAAACCGGCCGCCGCGAGCCAGTCGACGAAACGGTACGCCGAGGCGTCGAGACGCCCGTTCGCGCCCGGCCCGGGCAGCGAGGTCGGGTGCAGCAGCACGCCGGCGGAGCGATTCCCCAGGGCCGATTCATCGAATGCGCCGTCGCCGTTCAACGGATTCGCGAACCGATCGTTTCCGCTCGCGCCGAAGGATCGATCAACGCGATCCCATCCGGCGCAACGCGTTCAGAAGCAGCAGCGTCCCCAGCCCCCAGACACCATTGAGGACCATGCCGACCGGCACCATGCCGAGACCGACATCGATCCCCTTGAGCGGAAACACGACCAGCAGGGCGACCGCGGTCGGCCCGATCGCTCCCACGACGGCGGCCCAGACCCAGCGCTTGAGCCCGTGGCTCGCCCGCACCAGCAGCCAGAGCACGATGCCCCACACGCCGCCCCAGAACGCGAGCGAGATGACCGCCGGGACGCCCAGCGGCTCCGTGGGTGCCAGGTTGTAGGCACTCGCACCGATCACGCCCGTGGCGGACAGCAGTGCGACCAGACCCTGATGGAAAATCAGCGTTGCGAGGAAGCCGGCGATAAAGGATTTCAGGTGAATCATTGGGTTATTCCCGAGGCCTATTCAGAAGTCAAAAGAGCAGCCTCACGCAGAGGCTCGGAGCACGCAAAGAAAAGAAAAACCGGCGAAATGGCGATGATGTCGTATAGCGGGCCTACGAATCGTTTCCACAACAACCATCCTCCTCAGCCCTTGGCCCTTGGCCCTTGGCCCTGCCGCCTGAGTCCTCACTTCCCACCCCGCATCACCCCACCCGCCGCCGGCTGGCCGCTTCCGTGGGCGAAGGCGTGGGCGAGTTCTTCGGGGGGGTCGAGGCCGACGGCAGTGTAGAGGCCGGCGAGCTGGCGCCGGTAGAGGGCGTCGAAGGAGGCGACCGCCTCTTCCGGGTTGTACTCCCCCGGCCACCAGAACCAGTCCGAGCCCTCGCAGACGGCGAGCCGCCGTTCCAGATCGGCCGTACGCTCGGCCCCGTCGGCCAGGGCCTCGTCGACCGCCGCACGGGCGTGCAGCAGCAGTTCCCAGGCGCTGTTCTTCTGTGGATCGCCGATCCAGGTGTTGAAGTCACCGTACACCCAGGAGCCGGCGACGACATGATCCAGCACCGGCATGTCATCACCGTGTTCGTGCACGCACTCGGTAAACGTGCACAGACGCAGCCGTGGGTGCTCATCCAGCATGCGGTAGAGTGCCTCCAGGAAGTGCCAGCCGTTCGCCGGGTAATACTCCCAGGCGTTCTCGCCATCGAGGATGATCGAAACGACCCGACCGGGCTCCGCTTCCGGATCGTCGGCGATGGCCTCGAGATGCGCGACGAAATCCGCGGCGGCGTCGTCGGCGTGCCAGTCCTGGTAGACGAAGCCGATCCGGTCGGAGAGCGCGTCGTCGCGGAAGAAGGTCGGCAGACCCCGCTCACCGGTCCGGTAGGGGCGATGGACGGCGTCACCGGCGGGCTCATCGTCGCCGAGACTGTGGCGCAGGACCTGCTGGCCGGTTGCCGCCCAGGCGAAATCCGCATCGGCGATCGCGTCGAGCGCCGCGTCGGACACCCCGCCCTCCGAAGGCCAGCAGCCGGCCGGAGGCTGACCGAACCGCTCGGCGTGCGTCTCTTTGGCTCGAGCCAGATGCCAGTGGGCGCGTTCGAGCCCGTCGGGATAACCGTCGCCGGCCGGCAAAGCCGTGTCGGGCCGGGCTTCCTGCGCGCTCTCGAAATCGATCAGCAGCGGCAGTATCGGATGGGTGTAGGGATTGCAGGCGAGCTCGACCCGGCCACTTTCCGCCAGGGCGCGCCAGCGCGGCACGATGCCCGCCAACGTATCGCGAACCAGTTCCAGCAGTTCGCGACGATCATCCGGCGAGAGCCCCTCGGTACATTCACGCAGACGGGCCGCACGCGGATCGCTGTCGACCACGCTCTCACCCAGCCAGGCCAGCATGTACCAGGCGACAAGATCTTCGAGAAAGGACTCGCCCAGCCACACCTCCGCCCCCGGGCGCTCGATCGACGCGCGTGCCAGCGCGCTCAGACGGGCGAGCGGCGGGTGGCGCGAGACCATATGAATGGGGTGCGCACGCAGGCAGGCCTTCAGCAGTGCCTGCTGACCTTCCTGGTCCTGTGGAATCCCGTCGGGACACAGCGCCGCGAGGAGCGGATCGGCCGGCGGCGGACCGCCATCGAAATGCGCATCCAGCTGATCCACCAGCGCCTCGAGCTGGTCGAGGACCAGCGGCGAGAAGTTGACGACACTCACCGCCCCCGGGATCCGCTCGAGATGGGCCGCCATGTCGGTGTAGTCCTTGAGCGCATGCAGCAGCAGCCACGGCTCGACGAACGTTCCGTCACGGGGATCGCGATACTCGGGCTGATGCATGTGCCAGCACAGCACCACACGGAGGGTGTCATCGCTCATGGGTGTTGGTGTCTTCCCGGGTGGAGAGGATCAGGTGTCAGGCGTGGCGCGGGCGTCGGCGCCGCCGATCCTGGCCGAGATGCTCCCGCGTCACGAGGACAACGCCGCCACGGCTGACATGGAAACGCTCGGCATCGGCCACGGGATCCTCGCCGATGACCGTGCCGTCTTCGATCCGGCAGTTGGCGTCGATAATCGCCCGACGAATCCGGCAATTACGGCCGATGCGGACATTGGGCAGTGCGAGGGCATCATCAACGGTCGAGTGTTCGTCGACCCATACGTTGGTGAACAGCAGCGAGTGGCGGACGCTGGCACCGGCGACGATGCAGCCGCCGGAGAGCATGGAATCGATCGCCATGCCACGACGTCCATCCTCGTCGAACACGAACTTGGCGGGCGGCCACTGTTCCTGGTAGGTCCAGATCGGCCATTCCTGATCATAGAGATTCAGTTCCGGCGTCACGCCGATGAGTTCGAGATTGGCCGACCAGTAGGAATCGATGTCGCCGACATCGCGCCAGTAACCGGGTTTGTCCTCGGCGGGATCGCGGAAGGGGAAACCATACACTTCGCAGCCCGCCGCGACGGCGGCCGGGAGAATATCGCGCCCGAAATCATGGGCCGAGGTCTCATCGAGCGCGTCCTCCCGCAGGCGCTCCAGCAGCCATTCCGTGCGGAAGATGTAGATCCCCATCGACGCCAGCGCCATATCGGGCTGCCCCGGCATGGGCGGCGGGTCGACGGGCTTCTCGACGAAACCGTTTACGCGACCGTTGTCATCGACATCCAGTACGCCGAAACCGGTCGCCTGCTCACGCGGAACCGGCATGCAGCCGACGGTGACGTCGGCTTCGTGTTCGACATGGAAGCCGAGCATCGTGCCGTAGTCCATCTTGTAGACATGATCACCGCCCAGCACGAGCACGTACTCCGGATCGTGCATCTCGACGATGTCGGCGTTCTGGTACACGGCATCGGCGGTCCCCCGATACCAGATCTCCCCGACCCGCTGCTGCGCCGGCAGCAGTTCGACGAACTCGCCGAACTCACCCCGGAAGAACCCCCAGCCGTGCTGTACGTGCTGGATGAGTTCATGCGCCATGTACTGGGTCAGCACGCCGATCTGGCGAATACCGGAGTTCACGCAGTTCGACAGCGCGAAATCGATGATCCGGAATTTGCCACCGAATGGCACCGCGGGCTTGACCCGATCGGTCGTCAGACCGCCAAGCCGGGTTCCCCGCCCACCGGCCAATACCAGCGCCAGGGTCTCCCGCGTGATACGGCTGACGAAACGCTCCGGCTTACGCGGCCACATACTCTCCCTCCGGGCGATGTCACGCTCCCGCTCCGAGCATAGCTGACAGCGCAGGTGGCGCCCATGCGTGGCTGGGTATTCGGCTCAAAAAACCGATCTCTCGCCAAGACGCCAAGCGCGCCAAGAAAGAAAAATCAAAATCGGAAAGTGGCTTTTCTGAGGTCCAGACCGGATTCGACCATCACGCTCATTCGCGCTCGGCCAGCGTAACGAGGCGGGTTCCCAGTTTTTGTCTTTGCTTGGCGTGCTTGGCGTCTTGGCGAGAGATCGCCTGTACGCCGCGGCCCTCCCACACGCCTCCATGCAAGGGCAAAGTTTCACAAGTGCGCCGCACGCACTATGCTGGTGCACAGCCGGCAATGGATCGGCCCGGGAGTGCATTTGAGCGACCCGCTGGAACAGATCGCCGACGGCCGGCATCCACGGCCGCAGGACGTGCTCGGACGCCAGACGGCGGACGGCCGCGTACGCATCCGTGCATGGCGCCCGGATGCCATCGCGGGACGATTTGCACCGGACGGGCCCGCCCTGCAGCCGAGCCCGGTCGCGGGCGTCTTTGAATGGACCGGCAGCGCCGGCGTGGTGCGCCAGCCCTGGTCGATCGAGTGGCGTTTCCCGGACGGCTCGACCTACACCACGAACGACTTCGCCGCCTTCGCTCAGGAGTTGGACGCCGAAGAACGCCGTGCATTCCACGCAGGCGAACATACCAGCGCATGGCGCATGCTCGGCGCGCATGCGCGTCACCGCGAGGGCGTCGATGGCATCCGTTTTGCGCTCTGGGCGCCCAACGCGCAGCGCGTCAGCGTGGTCGGCGAGTTCAATGACTGGGACGGCCGCCGCCATCCGCTGACGCGGCACGAGGAAGGCATCTGGGAGGCCTTCATCCCCGAGGCCGGTATCGGCGACCTGTATAAGTTCGAACTGCTCGACGCCGCGGGCGTCCTGCGGACCAAGTCCGATCCCTTCGCTCGCTCGACCCAGACGCGCCCGGAAACGGCATCGCGCATCACGCCGGAGACGGTGTACCCCTGGGCGGACAGCCAGTGGATGAGCGCCCGGCCCGACTGGCGCGAGGGCCCGCTATCGGTCTACGAGGTCCATCTGGGGTCCTGGCTGCGGGACAGCGATGGCGGCTTTCTCGGCTATCGCGATCTGGCCGCGCGGCTGGCGCCGTATGTCAGCGAACTCGGCTTTACCCATATCGAGCTGCTGCCGGTGATGGAACACCCGTTCGACGGTTCCTGGGGCTATCAATGCACGGGCTGGTACGCGCCCACGCGCCGCTTTGGCGAGCCCGACGATTTCCGCGCGTTCGTCGACACGCTGCACCGCCATGGCATCGGCGTGATCCTCGACTGGGTGCCCGGCCACTTCCCGCGTGACGAACACGGCCTCACCTGGTTCGACGGCACCGCCCTGTTCGAGCCGGCGGACCCGCAGCGCGCGAGCATGCCCGACTGGGGCACCCTCGCCTTCGACCTCGGGCGCCCGGAGGTGCGCAGCTTCCTCATATCGAGCGCGCTCTACTGGCTGCACGAATTCCACATCGATGGTCTGCGCGTGGACGCCGTCGCCTCGATCCTCTATCTCGATTACGGGCGCAAGGCGGGCGAGTGGACGCCGAACCGCCACGGCGGGCGCGAGAGCCTGGAGGCCATCCATTTCCTCCAGCAGCTCAACGTTGCCACCCATGGCGAATGCCCGGACAGCTTTACCATCGCGGAGGAGTCCACCGCGTGGCCGGGCGTGACGCGACCGACCGATGTCGGCGGCCTCGGATTTTCCATGAAGTGGAACATGGGGTGGATGCACGACACCCTGACGTACCTTCGCAACGATCCGATCCATCGGCGCTTCCACCACGAGCATCTCACCTTCGGGCTCGTCTACGCCTTCAGCGAAAACTATGTCCTGCCGCTGTCGCATGACGAGGTCGTGCACGAAAAAGGCTCGCTGCTGGGCAAGATGCCCGGTGATGACTGGCAGCGGCGCGCCAACCTCCGCCTGCTGCTGTTGTGGCAGTTCACCTATCCGGGCCACAAACTGCTGTTCATGGGCGGCGAGTTCGGCCAGCCAGGCGAGTGGGATCACGACCGGGCACTCGACTGGGGCTGCCTGCAGGACGCCGGCCATACCGGCATCCTGCGACTGACCGCCGATCTCGCGCGGCTGTACCGGGATACACCGGCCCTCCACGCACGTGATTTCCGGCCCGACGGCTTTGCGTGGATCGACTGCGATGACGCGGAACAGTCGACCCTGGTCTTCCGGCGGCTCGACACGGGGAGCGAGGTGGTGATCGCGCTCAATTTCACGCCGGTGGTCCACGGCGATTTCCTGATCGGCCTTCCGGCTGCCGGCGGCTGGCGGGAGTGCATGAATACGGACAGCGAGTACTACGGCGGCAGCGGCCAGGGCAATCTCGGCCGCGTCGAGGCCGAACTCGGCGCCCATCAGGGGCAGCCCGCGTCGGCGACCATCACCCTGCCGCCGCTCGGCGGCGTCATCCTCGAGCGCGAGCCCGACGATGTCTGACCACCATCGTGTCCTGCACGTGGCCGCGGAAGTCCAGCCGCTGATCAAGACCGGCGGCCTCGCCGACGTGGCCGGCGCCCTGCCTGATGCCCTGCACACGCTCGGCGAAGACGTCCGCATCCTCATGCCCGGCTACGGCGGGGCGATCGAGCGCGCCCGCGCGACCGCCCGCCTCGACACCATCGCCGAATGGCCCGACGCGCGCCTGCTCGAGACCCGCCTGCCCGGGGGCTGCCGCATCTGGCTCTACGAGACAGCAGCGTTCCGGCGCCGCGCCGGCAACCCCTACGACGATCCGCAGGGCGTTCCCTGGCCGGACAACGCCGAACGCTTCGACGAATTCGCCCGGGTGGCCACGGCGATCGCCGACGACACCCTGGGGCTCGACTGGCGCCCCGACATCGTGCACGCGCACGACTGGCACACCGGCATGGTGCCGGTGCACATGCAGCTCGCGCGCGTACCCGCCGCGACCGTATTCACCATCCACAACCTGGCCTATCAGGGCCTGTTCCCGCTCGCCACGCGCCATGCGCTCGGCCTGCCCGGCTGGCTGGACCACTGGGAGGCTCTCGAGTTCGACGGGCGCATGTCGTTCATCAAGGGCGGCATCGGCTTCGCCGACCGGGTGACGACGGTGAGCGAGACCTACGCGCGCGAGATTACGACCCCGGCATTCGGGGCCGGGCTCGAGGGCCTGCTGGCGTGGCGTGGCGCGGATCTGGTCGGTATCGCGAACGGCATCGACACCCATCGCTGGAACCCGGCCCGGGACCCGGCGCTGCCCGCGCCGTACGACGCCGACCAACCGGAAGGGAAACGCGAGGCACGCAGCGCCCTGTTGCGCGAGACCGGCCTGCAGGCCGAGGAGACGATGCCGGTCATCGCCTACATCGGGCGGCTGGCGGAACAGAAAGGCGTGGATCTGCTGGTCGACGCACTGGCACGCATCATCGCCCAGCCCGCCGTGGTGATCGTCCTCGGCAGCGGCGACCCGGTGCTGCGGAACGCACTCCGGCGGGCCAGCAAGGCGCGGCCCGACCGCGTGTACGCGCGATTCGACTTCGACGAGGCCTTCGCGCATCGCATCTACGGCGGCGCCGACATGCTGCTGATGCCCTCACGCTTCGAGCCCTGCGGCCTCTCCCAGCTCAACGCGATGCGCTACGGCACCATCCCGATCGTCCGGCGCACCGGGGGCCTCGCCGAGACCGTGGTCGACACCGACCGCACCACCCTGGCGGACGGCACCGCGACCGGATTCCAGTTCGACGCCGACGACGCGGACCTGCTCGGCGAGACCGTCCAACGCGCCTGCGACTGCTTCGCGCAACCGGATACCTGGCGCACCCTCGTAGACCATGCCATGCGCCGCAATTCCGGGTGGGCGCGCAGCGCCGGCGCCTACCGCACCCTCTACCGCGACACCCTGAACGCCCGCCACCGCTACCTCCCCCCATACCTGTAGGAGCGAGCTTGCCCGCGAACCGCCACGATATGCGGCAGGCGACCAATCGGTACCGGGAACCGACAACAGAGGGCTACAACCGCTCCGGCAGATGCTTCCGGATCTCATCCGCGCGCATCCCCACGAAATCCTTGTCCCACGTCTCCACGATCCGCGCGGCCGTATCGGCATCGAGCTCCTGGCGCAACGCGCCGAGGAAATGCGGCGATGCCGCCAGATACAGCCTCCGGAAACGGTCTTCCTCTCGCGCCTTGCGCAGGAAGTCGGCGACCTCGGCAGCGAAGCGCCGCGCCTCGTTCTCATGCTTGCCGTCTTCGCCACCGAGTGCATGCTGTTGACCGCCGGGCCCCCGGACACGCCCGGGATCATCCGCGCCGAGTTTGCCCTCCGACAGCCGCTCCTCCGGGTGCACCAGGTCCGCCTCTTCAATCAGCGGCCCCCGCGGGCGCTCCACCCGAAACTGCCGCGCCCGGGCGGCATCAGCGATCAGGATCCACGTTGACTCCATCGCCATCTCCATCCACTCGTCCGATCCATCACCACAGTGGTAACCGTGCGCCGCTTCGACAAGAGCCACGCCGCCACGCCGCCACGGCGCCATCAGCGCAAACAAGGCAGCGGGACACGGGCAAAACACCCCGGCCGGACACCGCCGGCCGGGGACCGAAAGCCACCTCACAGACGGTACGGGAGATGCGCACGGATGCCTTCCGGCTGCTCGCGGACGACGTCCTTGGCATAACTCGCCACGACACAGTTGGCCGTGGGCGGATCCATCACGTGGCGCAGCGCGCCCAGGAAATTCGGCGCCGCCAGCACATACAGGCGAGCGAACTTACCGCCGGCTCGCCCCTTGCGGAGCACATCGGCGATCTGCTTGGCGAAGCGGTCGGCGTAATGGGCCTTGGTGCCGGTGTCGCCCCCCATGGCGTAGTGGCCGCCGCGGCCGGGGGCATCGGTCTCGAGATCCTGCTCGCGCAGGCGGTCGGCGGGGTTGGTGTAATCGGAATGCTCGGCCAGCGGGCCCCGCGGGCGGTCCACCCTGAACAGGCGGGCACGGGCGCTGTCGGCCACGAGAATCCAGGTCGGTTCCATCGCAGCCCTCCACAGAGGATTGGCGGCGCCTCCGGCGCCTGGGAATGGCGTCCTCAGCGGAGTGTAGGCAGCGATCGCGACGCCCTCTACGGCGCCGCGCCCCCATCCGACAGACGGTAACCACCGACCACCTGCCCGCAACCCGTGACGTCGCCCCACCGCCGCCGCTATAGTACGCGGGGCCTGCGCCGGACCCGGGCGCCGCCGCGACACGCGGCCGACGCCGACCGCCCGGACAGGCACCGGGGCCGCAGGGCCCGACCACCCCCGCCGGGCCCGTAGCTCAGTGGTTAGAGCAGGGAACTCATAATTCCTTGGTCGCTGGTTCGAATCCAGCCGGGCCTACCATTAATCCACAAGCTGATGCCCGCACCGCGTCGGGGAAGCTGTCCGGGTATTCCCCTGCGCCCGACCGTCACCGCCACATATCGCGCATAGTCGACTTGAGATCGACGGTTGCACCCGTCGCGGCTGATTCCGTCTCCGCTCGCGCTCCACCTTCCGCACATCGCTCGAAGTGGTCATTGATCGATTCGGGCAGGAATCGACTGACGGCGGCGGTAACATACGCATCGCCATGGCGGCGCTGGGCGGTGCGGTAGAAGCGGTGCGGGACCAGCAGGTGCAGGTGGTCGCGCGCCCGTGTCATGGCGACGTAGAGCGGGCGGCGTTCCTCCTCGATCTCCTCTTCCGAGCCGGTCGCCATGTCCGAGGGGATGCAGCCGTCGACGACGTTCATGAGGTAGACGGCGTGGTACTCCTGTCCTTTTGCTGAGTGGATCGTGGAGAGGATGAGATAGTCATCGTCGATCAGCGGGGCTCCAGCGTCGTCGCTGGCGGCCTCGGGCGGATCGAGTGCGACCTCGCCCAGGAAGCGCCCGCGGCTCGGGTAGGTCTGGGCGATGCGTTCGAACTGTTCGAGGTCGCGTTCGCGCGGCTGCGGGTTGTCGTACAGGCGTTCGAGATGGCGTGCGTACCAGCGTCGCGCGAGGTTGGGTTGCGTGCTCCAGTCGGTTCTGGCGTCCGTCAGCGCGGCCATCAGTTCCGCCAGGGCGGCGACCTCGTCGCGTGCATTCGCGGGCGCCCGGAAACGCTGCAGGGCCTCAGCCAGCGGGCCGCCGCGATCGACCTCGGTCAGTGCCCGGCGGGCATTGCCCGGGCCGATGCCCGGCAGGATCTGGAGCGCGCGGAAGCCGGCCACCTGGTCGCGCGGGTTCTCCGCCCAGCGCAGGACCGCCACCGTATCTTTGACGTGCGCGGCCTCGAGAAACTTGAGTCCGCCGTACTTCACGAAGGGGATGTTGCGGCGGGTGAGTTCGATCTCGAGCGACCCCGAGTGCCAGCCGGCGCGCATCAGCACGGCCTGGCGCTTGAGGTCGACGCCCTCCTCTAGCCGGACGAGTATCTCTCGAACGATATGATCCACCTGGGCGCGGTCGTCTTCGACCGTGACCAGCATGGGCCGCCCACCGCCCGTGCGTCGTGACCAGAGTTCTTTCTGGTAGCGTCGCGGCGAGTGCGCGATAACGGCGTTGGCCGCGGCGAGGATCGGCTGCGTGGAGCGGTAGTTCTCCTCCAGGCGCACGACCTCTACCGCTCGCGGAAAGCGCGACGGGAACTGCAGGATGTTCTCGATCGTCGCGGCGCGGAAGGCATAGATCGACTGTGCGTCGTCGCCGACGGCGGTCAGCCCCGCGCCGGATGGTGCAAGGCCGAGGAGGATGTCCTCCTGCACGGCGTTCGTGTCCTGGTACTCATCGACCAGAATGTGATCGAAGCGCCGCCGCATGTCTTCGGCGATCTGCGGTGCACGCAGCGCCTCGGCCCAGTACAGCAGGAGATCGTCGTAATCGAGCAGGTCGCGCTGCTGCTTCGCGTCGACGTAGCCCGCGAACAGGCGCTTGAGTTCCTCCTCGTAGTCCCCGTACTGCGGGAATTGCCGCTTGAGCACCTGTTCGAGCGGCTGGCGTGCGTTGACCGCCAGCGAGTAGATCGACAGGCAGGCGCCCTTGCGCGGGAAGCGCCGTCCACGCTGCCCGAGCTCGAGATCGTTGCGCACGATGTCGAGCAGATCCTCGGCGTCCGAGCGATCGAGTACCGTGAAATCGGGCGAGAGCCCGAGCTGCCGGGCGTGGAGGCGCAGCAGGCGCTGGCCGGTCGCGTGGAAGGTGCCGGACCAGTCGAGTTCGGTCTCGCCCGCGCCGCCGGAAGCGGTCGCGTCGGCGATCAGGGCCTGCGCGCGGCGCGTCATCTCGCGGGCCGCGCGCCGCGTGAAGGTCAGCAGGAGGATGCGGCGCGGGTCGGCGCCGTTGAGGATCAGGTTCGCGACGCGAGCGGTCAGCGTGCGCGTCTTGCCGGAGCCGGCGCCCGCGATCACCAGCAGGGGCCCAGGCGCCTCACCGGCACGCAGCGCATCCATGCCGTACTCGATGGCGGCGCGCTGCGCGGCGTTCAGCGTGGCGAAGGGGTCCCGGGAGCGGGGGGTGGCCTCGGACATGATCCCGGCACGATAGGTGATGTCGCCCGCCCTTGCCAGTGCCGTGAAGGCGCTCAGCGCCCGGGGCGCCTGCGTCCCGGGGCGCGGATTCCGATCATGCCCGGCGCTACGCCCCCCGAATCCTAGTCGATGACCTCCGACACCCGGTCACCGTCGAAACGCACCACGCGGGTATCGTTGCCGCTCTTCCAGTATCGCCACTCGTCCATACGGATCGACGGGGTCTCGTGCGCGGGCGGGAAGCCACGGGCGATCAGCAACGCGTCCTTGCTCATGCCGCGCTCGAGTTCGCCGGATTCGATCGCCGCGCGTTCGTCGGCGCTGAACGCGTCGAGGTCCTGTCGCTGATCGGCGAAGTAGCGATGGAATATGCCCGTGATGTCCTAGTCCGTGTACTGGGGCATATTGATGATCCGGAAGCGTTCTCCGGTCTCGGGCACGGAGACCTTGATCACGCGGTCGTTGGTGTCGCCGATGCGCACACGGGTGTTGACCGGGATCATGAAGTCGACGCGGTAGTTGGTCGTTTCGTGCACGCCGTCGGTGACCCAGAGATTGCGCTGGGTGTAGAGCGTCTCCCCTTCGAATTCCCGGATCGGGCTGAAGGCGCAGGCGGTCAGGAGCAGAAAGGTGGCGGCGAGCCACAGGGTTTTCGCGATGCGCGGGGTCATCGGGTTCTCCTCTTGTTATTGGGGTTCCGTGGTCCGCGGGCCGGCGATACCGCCCAGTATCCGGGCGCACGCCGCGCGCGTCATCGGGCGGCGGCGGTCCGGCGGCCCATAGTACCGGATCGGGTCGGCCATTCCAGGACGGGACGCTGCCGGCCCGGTTACGGTACAGTCTGTACATCGCGATTTCGGAGGCGCATGCGTGGCAAACCGTGAACAGTTCCGGCTCAGCGTCGAGATCCGGTTCGAGCAGGACAACCCCGCCGTGGATGCGATCCTGATGGTGATCGAGGACGGGTTCGGCCGTGAGGCCGTCAGCCGCTCGGCGGCGGATGAGAATGGCGTCGCGCGGGCGACGATCCGGTTCGAGTCGCCCAGTGTGGATGCACGTCGTGTGAACTGGCTGCACCGGCAGTTGGCGACGCTGGCGAAGTATCTGCTCGGACCGACGGATGTCGAGTGCGAGGATGCCGAGGGCCGGGAGGCTTCCTACCGGCTCGATCCGGCCGCAGCGGCGCCGGCGGCGCGCGACGCGGACACGGAACCGGGTGCCGAAGAACCGGAGACCACGACGGCCGATGCGTCGCACGCCGAGGGAGAATCCATGGAACCTGAGGAGGAGTACGTGGAGACGGTAGCGGGCGACAGGGACCATGGCTGACGAAGATCCCGAGAAGGCGCGGGCCCGTCACCGGATGTTCTATCGGCTCGGCCGGGCGGCGGGCAAGCAGTTCCGCAAGGGCGGCGCCGGACGTCAGGTGGCTCGCCGGGTCGGCGGATCGGTCCTGAAACGCGGCCTGTGGAAGTTCCTGCGATAGCAGGGTGGCCGGGGGCCCGGCCACCCTGTTCCACGCCTGGATCCGCTGACGGATCCCCGCCATTCACTCCGTGATCGATGCGACCCGACCGTTCTCGAAGCGGACCACCATGGTGTTGTGCCGACCCTTCCAGTAACGCCAGCTGTTCATCTCGGTGGACGCCGTGCGGTGCGCCGGCGGGTACCCGCGGGCGACGAGTACCGCGTCCTTGCTCATCCCCTTCTCGATTTCACCGGCCTTGATCGCCTCTTGTTCGGCGGCGCGGAAGCGGCCGAGATCCCGGGGGCTGCCGTCGAAATACCGGTTATAGATGCCCTCGATATCTTCTTTGCTGTATTCAGCGACATTGATGATCGCGAACCGCCGCCCGTTGTCGACGACCTCGCCAGTGATCGTGGTCCCGGTCGTATCGACGATCCGGACTTCGGCGTTCACCGGTATCATCGAGCCCATGTGATAGTTCGTGGTCTCGTGCTCGCCCTCCAGGACCCAGAAATTCAGTTGGGTGTGAACGGTCTTGCCCTCGACCTCGGGAATCGGGCTCTTGCCGGATTTCACGGCGGCGCAGGCGCCCAACAGGATCGCCAGGACCGCCACGGAGAGAATCCTCACGCTTCGTGTCATCGCAATCCCCATTTCCACTCGACTCAGGGAAGTGTCACGGCGAGCCTAACGCCGGAGCAGCGATCCACGCCATAGCACCACGGAGCGACACACTCGGGGCTGCCGGGGCACCCGGGTTTGGAGACGGAGACGGACGACCGAGACGTCAGTACGTGCGGCTGAGCACCGGGTTGCCGGCGTCGAGCACGGCCGGGCCGTGGTCCAGCTCGACGGCCTTTGCGATCTGCAGCACCTGCTGGTCGGCGAAACGCTGGCCGACGATCTGCAGCCCCACCGGCAGGCCGTGCGCAGTCCCGATCGGGACGGAGATCGCCGGACACTGCGGAACGAGATTGAACGGGCAGCACATGTCCAGGCCGGCGAAGCGGCCATCGGGGAGATCGACTTCGAAATCCTTGTCGGCGGTGTCGAGGCCGGGGGCGACGTTCGCGCAGGTGGGCGTGAGCAACGCATCATGTCCAGCGAGGATCGCGCGCAGTTCGCGCCAGAGCTGGGTGCGGTAGTTCTCGATCCGCTTGAAGTCGATGGCGCGCATGTCGCGCGCGCCTTCGATCAAGGCGACCACATTGGGGTCCATCCGGTCACGAAACGCGGGCAGACTTTCCCCCCAGGCGGCGGCGAGCGTGACGCCCCAGATCTCCAGCCAAGTGTCGTTGATCTTCCGCGACCAGGGCGGGTCGACGCGCTCGACATGCGCACCGCGCCGCTCGAGGGCTTCCGCGGCCGCCTCGACGCGCGCGGCGACTTCGGGATCGACGGCGTAGTAGCCGAGATCGGTCGACAGGGCGAAGCGCAGTCCTTCGACGGCGGGCTGAACGGGGACTTCTATCGGCTCGGGATGCGGCTGCGACTGGATGTCGGCGTCGTCGGGGCCCTGGGTGACCGAGAGGAACAACGCGGCATCATCGACACAGCTGGCCAGCGGCCCGAAATGCGAGATGTTGTCGAACACGGTCGGGAGGATGTCCATCGGGATCCGGCCCAGGCTCGGTTTCAACCCGACTACGCCGGACAGCGCCGCGGGAATCCGCACGGAACCGCCCATATCCGTCCCCTCCGCCAGCGGCACGCAACCGGTGGCGACGGCGCAGGCGGAGCCGCCGGAGGAGCCGCCCGGCGTGCGCTGCGGATCATGCGGATTGCGCGTGACGCCCCAGCGCGGACTGTGCGTGTAACTGGAGTAAGCGAACTCGGGTGTGGTCGTTTTACCGATGATGACCGCGCCCGCCGCCTTCAGACGCCGGACGATGACCGGGTCGGCATCGGGAACGTGATCGCCCGTGCTCCAGGACCCCCGCGTGGTCAGGTGCCCGCGGGTCGGGGTGAAGTCCTTGATCGCGATGGGGACACCTTCGAGGGGGCCGGCATGACCCGCCGCCGCACGGGCATCCGAATCGACCCCGGCAGAGCGGGCGCCTTCGTGATCCACGAGCACAAAGGCATTGAGCCCGGCGATCTCGGTCATGCGGGCAAGCGCGCGTTTGACCAGTGCCGAGGGCCGTAGCGTACCCGCGCGTACCTCAGCGGCAATCATCACCGCGCTGCGCGGCTGCCCGTTCGCTTTGGCCATCGCCTAGCCCGGATTGCGATGGATGCGGCGTTTGGCGGCGGCGCCCCGAGGTACGAGCCTCGCGAAGAACGACCCGCAATCGGTCCACGAAAACAGGGTTCTCATACGGCATCCAGTGCGTGACGGCACCCGGGCATCTGTATGAACACGGGGTCGGCATGTTGATTTACGGTGGTCGTCCGCATCCCTGCCTATCCATACACGGATGCCGGCTTGAGCAGGCCACGCACCGTTCAGTGTAGCGAACAGATTACATCAGATCGGATTCCGGCTGGCAAAAGTTCATCCACCCGATCAAGGCCGTCACCCTTGCTCGTCCTATCCCAGACCATCCACGCGAACGACACCCGGGGGGCATGATCATGAGGTGGTGAACACACG
The DNA here is from genome assembly GCF_001614315.2 of Halofilum ochraceum. Classification (NCBI taxonomy): domain Bacteria; kingdom Pseudomonadati; phylum Pseudomonadota; class Gammaproteobacteria; order Chromatiales; family Ectothiorhodospiraceae; genus Halofilum; species Halofilum ochraceum. The sequence continues at coordinate 132,770 of NZ_LVEG02000011.1, read as the reverse complement.
CGCATCCGGCAGAAGATCAGGCCGGCCACCCGTCCGGATAACCCGAGGCTTGGCGTCGTCGGGGCGCGCCGCAGCTGCGGGCGTTCAATCCCAATTGCCCTGATCCTGCCTCTCTTCCTGCAGCTCGCCTCTTCCATCCGCGCCGCATCCCAGGTTCCATGGTTTCCCCGTGAGCAGGCGCACGAGATCGACCTGTTTTCGCGTGTTGGTTTTGGAAAGTACGCGTTTGAGATGTGTCCGCAGGGTTTCGCGCGAAATTCCCCAGGCGTTCGAAAGACCATTCAGATCCTGACCGCATGCAAGCTCACATGCCAGCCACGCCTCCGTCTCGGTGAGCGCGTAGAGTGTCATCAGCACGTCGCGATCGAGGAATCCCGCATCGGCGAGACTGCTGATAAATACGGCTGACGTTATTGGGGAGGAGCACGTCAGAACGTGCGGCTGGCGCGACAATACCGGACGGGCGACCAGTAACCACTGCGGCTCACCCTTCACGGCAGACAGGAGTATTGCATCCGGGTCCGACCATTGCCTTTCGCGGCCATAGATACTCATGGCCGCAAGCAGATCGCGCAGATGAACGGCATCCGCGGGATTGGAAGCCGTAAGTCGCCCGTTCACCCGCTTGATCCCGCTATTCCGGTCAAGCATGCGCTCCGCCCTTCTGTTCGCATGCCGTATAGCGTAGCTGTCATCAAGCAAAACGATACCGACGGATAGCGATTCAAGTGCCTTGCCCGCAACAGTCGCCTGCTGTTCGCGGGCCGTGAGCATATGCCCTATCCGGGTCGCACGCCGTATATGGGGAACAAGGAGTCGAAGCAGACTCGCATCCGCGTCCGAGAAAGGGCCCGCCGATGGTGACCTTTCCAGGCTTATCAAGATGATCAGCGGGTCGTCGCGAACGACCACACCACCACACATAAACCAGGATTCTCTCGGCTGGAGGTAACCCGTGAAGAATTCGGTATCGCGGATGTCACGACCATTGAGGATCTGCTCACCGGTCGCGACATAGCTTTGCCGGCAACTCCGAAACGCCTCGAGATAGACATCAGTACTGACGTAATAACTGCGATAGGCGTCACGAAACCCGGATTCCAGATTGTAATCCACACTGGCGCGAACAGACGATTCCTCTTCGTCGATCACGCGCAACGAGGCGGATTCGGCATCCAGTCGGCAGGCCAGATGTTCGAGAAACACTTCCCACGTAGCGGGATCGATCGCCGCGTCATAGATATTGCCGACAGCTTCGGCAAGGAAACCGCGATCAGGGTCGCCGTCAGGCATCCTCCCCCCGCACCCCATTGCTTATGGGGACAGCAGTCACCCGTGCAGGGTACGACCGGCTTCAAGAAAATCAAAGACTGGACGGGAGCGTCCCTGCTCCCGCCCCCGACACTCCCGAGACGGACTCGGCTACAGCCTGGCATCACTGCCAGACTGCATCGCCCCAGTTGAAGTCGTCCCAGACTGCGGCCGTGTCGGCATCGGGATCGGTCGGGAAGTCATCCTCTCCGTCATCGACGCCGTCCCCGTCAGTGTCCGGATCCTGTGGGTCCGTACCGAGGTCTTCGGTCTCTTCGATGTTGCTTACACCGTCACCGTCGGTATCGTTTTCCGGGTCACGGAAGTCGGGAATACCACTGTTGTTGGTATCTTCGGTGCCTTCAACACTGTCGTCGACGCCATCGCCGTCGGAATCGGCATCGCGACGGTTGGGCGTACCATTGCCATCGGTGTCGATATCCTCCCGGAAACCGTCGTCGTTGACGTCCACGGCCTCTTCAGCGTCCGGGATACCGTCGTCATCGGAGTCGAGATCCAGACGATCAACCTTCCCATCATTGTCGGTATCGACATCCACCAGCGTTCCACTGCCATCGTCCACCATCTCGGTCGTATCGAGCACCCCATCGCCGTCGTCGTCACGATCGGCATTGTTGCCGATGCCATCGCCATCGGTATCGAGGGTCTCGTCAGGATCGAGTGGGAAGGCGTCTTGATCGTTGTCGACGCCGTCACCATCGATATCGTCGTCACTCGAATCGGGCGTACCGTCGCCATCGATATCCGACACTGAATCCCCGGGCTCGGTTGTGGTGTCGGTCTCGTCGACGCTCGAATCGTCGGCGGAGTCGTTACCGGTAGCGTCCTTTTCTTCACGAACGATATCTTTGGTATCGGCGACGGTGCGCCCATCAGGGTCGTTCGGGATCGGCAGGGTCTGCGGATCCGTGTTTTCGACCGTACTCGAGGTGGCCGCCGCACCGGCGGTGCCGTAGGTATCGATCGAATCGCCGCTGGCATTATTGCCGTCCACCGCGCCATCACTGGCATCGTCCGCCAGTGCCTCGAAGGCGGCATCCGCGGATGTGGTGCCCTCATCCTCACCGTTCGCCTCGTCGATGTCTTCGGCGATCCGCTGCGACAGGGCTCCGACACCTTCGACGGCGGTCCGGTACTTCGCGACAACGTCCTGCCGATCGTCGGTCTCTCCCGCCAGCAACAGCGGTGGTGTCGTAAACAGATCGACACCGTCGAGCAGACCGAAACCGAACATGCTCCGCACTCGTCGCTGGGCCGCGGACAAGGCGTTGTCGACCTCCGCATCGGTGATGGTGCCGTCATCATTCCCACCGAAGTCGGCGGTATCGATATTGGCCAATGCGATCCGGACGGCCATGCTCGTCAGCGGCGTGGCGAACACGCGCTCGCTGTCCTCGATCACCGATTCGGCCGAGCGAACGGTGGTCAACCGGCCGATGATCGGCGCTTCACCCGTCGTGAGGTCGGTGGTCTCGTCAACGGCGCGGAACTCGATCAGCAACTGCCCGGTCGTGTCATCCGCCAATTCCAGCCCGGTCACCTGGGCCTGGTCATTGGTTTCGCCCTGTGCAAGGGCCTCACCCTTGCCATCGGCGGCGGACGGGTCCAGTGCGAACACCTCGACCTCGGCGTTCTGCAGCGGTCCCTTGGTGGAGGCGCCCGACACCGATGTGGTCGACGTGTCGTCACCACCGTTATCGTCACCACCATCGCCCGAACCGCCACTGCCACCGCCGCTGCCACCGCCGCCACAGGCGGTCAGCAGGAACGCGATGGCCGCAGCCATCGGTAGTTTTCTGATATCCATGATTCCCCCTTCGCGTAAGACGCGTGTTGCGGATCAACCCGATAACCGGCGATTCCGCTTACTGCTGGAACCACTGGTTGATCAGGAGCCCGCTGGTCGCGAAGGGCGTGCCGCTGAGATCGCCGCTGGTCTGGCCGTCTACACGATAGAAAATGGCCCCGCGACGACTTTGCTCGCTATTGAAAAGCGGATCGCTAATGGCGCCTCCGGTCAGTGTGAGGACCGTACCGATCCCTTCGGCCTTGAAACGCAAGCGCTCGAAGCCGAGGAAATTCTCGACCACGACGTTTTGGAATGTCTCGCCGTTCACGGTCAGCGGTTGTCCAAGCTCGCTGACCACGCGTGTGAAGTTGCCCGAGGCCTGGAGTTCGCCGGAAGCGTTGAAGAAGAGTTCGTTACTGCTGACAAGCTGCGCGTTCGTCAATGGATTGCTCACGAACGTCGAGCGATAGTCCCATGCCTGCTCTGTTTCGAATGCCCCGTCGCCGTCTTCATCCTCGTTGATCTCGGCGCCATGGGCCTGGTCGAACCCACCCGATGACGGGATGGCATAGACATATTCCTGCTCGTAGGTCACCTCGCTGGTATCCCCGCAGACGTACTGGAATACGAATACCTCATCAGGCGTTACAGTGCCGCTGCTGGCGGTCTCAACCGTGACGTCCCCGGGATTGGTGAACCACCCCCTGGCCACATAACAGTTGTTCCCTTCCACGGCCAAAACGGTCACGTTGCGCTCGCCCAGGGCCCCGCTGGCAGAAGGCCCCATTGAGTAGTTGCTGAACGCCGTCGAGGTGGCATTCTGGACCGAGTTCTCCACGGCCTCGATATCACTGATCAGCGCACTGAAGTTGGCGTTGACGTCCGCGGCGACGGCCGGGTCACCGCTGGAAAAAGTATTAGGCACCGAAGCCGCTCCGGCTGGAGTCGACATCAGGAGTCCGATGGCTGCAAACGGGATTGTGCGGCGCATGGCTGTTCCCCCATATGGCATTATCGTCGTCGTAGTCGGGATCACTCCGAGGCGGACTGTGTCCACCGGTGAGCAATCCGCGGGCCCAACGATCGCGAAACCGCAAACGCGGGTCGTCACCCGTTTGGGGGCTACGTTGTAAATAAGAATCGGGCGATCACTGCGGGAGCAGGCGCGCACATGCCCTCTCCCGGACACCAGGCGTCTATCAGACCACCTGTCCCGCCGCATGGCCCGAGGCCCAGGCCCACTGGAAGTTGTAGCCGCCGAGGTGCCCGGTGACGTCCACCGCTTCGCCGATGAAGTACAGCCCCGGAATCTTCTTCGATTCCATGGTGCTCGACGACAATTCATCGGTACTCACACCGCCGAGCGTCACTTCCGCCGTCCGGTATCCCTCGGTGTCTTCGGGCAGGAAAGCCCACGCGTTGAGGCGCTGCCCCAGGGCGTTGAGATCGCGGTCCCGCAGATGGCGGACCGGACCACCGAGCGACATGAGGTCGCACAGGCGCTGGGCAAGGCGTTTCGGCAGGCGCGTGGCGAGCACGTTATGGAGCTCGCTGTCCGGGCGCCCGGTCTTCATCTCCAGCAACCACGCCGGTGCGTCGAGACCGGGGAGCAGGTCGACCGTGACCGCTTCACCGGGCTCCCAGTAGGACGAGACCTGCAGGATGGCCGGGCCACTGATCCCGCGGTGCGTGAAGAGCATGCCCGCAGCGAATCCGCGTCGCTCGCAGGCGGCGGTCACGGGCAGAGAGACGCCCTTGAGTTCACGGAAGGCAGCGAGCGTCTCGCTGTCGAGGGTCAACGGGACCAGTCCCGCCCGGGTCGGCAGGACCTCATGGCCGAACCGACGGGCGATGCGATAGCCGAAACCGGTCGCCCCCATTTTCGGGATGGAGAGTCCGCCGCTGGCGATCACGAGCGATTCGCAGCGCATCGGCCCGAGCGTGGTTTCGAGCTTGAAGCCCGGGGCCGTGCGCTCGATGCGCTCCACCTCGCTGCGGACCTCGATACGCACGCCAACCCGCTCGCACTCGTCCAGCAGCATCGCGACGATCTGCTTCGAGGACCCATCGCAGAAAAGCTGTCCGAGTTCCTTTTCGTGGTAGGCGATACCGTGCGCCTCGACCAGCGCGATGAAATCCCACTGGGTGTACCGCGCGAGTGCGGATTTGTGGAAATGCGGATTGGCCGAGAGGTACCGTTCCGGCTCGACATAGAGGTTGGTGAAGTTGCAGCGCCCGCCGCCCGACATGAGGATTTTCTTGCCGCAGCGCTCCGCGCGTTCAAGCACGAGCACGCGCCGGCCGCGCCGCCCCGCCTCGATCGCGCACATCAGGCCCGCTGCACCGCCACCGGCGATGACTGTGTCAAAGGTGTCCATACGGGATTCGGGTCAGTCGTTCGGGAACAGTGCAGCCGGGAACGGGCCCGGCAGCCGGAGCCGGGAGCGTGCCGCTTCCCGGCGGCGGGCGCAACGCCCGGCGATCAATCCCGGGTAGAACGGATGGGCTGACCGCCCTCGCGTTTGGCCCGGTACATGACCTGATCCGCCGCGCGGATCAACCGGGCGGCGGTGAACCCGTCTTCGGGGAAGAAGCTGATGCCGACGCTGCAGGTGACCGGGTGGGTCTCGCCGCGGGCCCGCACCGGCCACGCGACGATCCGGCGCACGCGTTCGGCCAGGCGCCAGGCACCGGCGGTGTCGCAGTCCTCGGCCAGCAGCACGAACTCGTCGCCGCCGATCCGGGCCACGGCGTCAACGGTGCGCAACTCACGCCGCAGGCGTTCGCCGATGGCGCGCAGCACGACGTCGCCGGTATCGTGCCCGGCGGTGTCGTTGACGCGTTTGAAGGCATCGAGATCGACGAACAGTACGGCGCCGCGGTGTCCGACGCCTTCCCCGCGTTCCGCGCGCGCCAGCGCCTGACGCAGGCGCTCACCGAACGCGCGCCGGTTGAGCAGCCCCGTCAGCGAATCGCGATCCGCCCGGCGCTCGGCGATGTAGCGGCGCGAAATCTCGGTGTGCGTAACCAGCGCCATCGGCGCCCCATCGCTGAGATACCCCTGGGCGCGCAGGGCGAACCAGCGGTGGCGCCGCGGGGACGGACACGGGTACTCATGCTCGAACACGGGGCTGCGACCCTCGAATACGCCGCCAAGCGACTCGCGAAGGACATCCATCCCGGGCTCATCGCATCGGCACGCGTCGAGATAGTTCCAGTCGAGATAGCCGGCAGGATCCCCGCCATTGGCCGCGGCGAATTCACGCCAGGCGCGGTTTACGGCCACGATGCGGCCCGACCGATCGAGGATCGCCGACTCGACCGCGCTCTCCTCGAATGCCCCTCGAAAGATCGCGTCGTACCCTGCCACGGGAATCGGATCGGACATACGGATTGTGCCTCGAATGCAACGCCCGGTTCCGCGCCGTATCCGGGAGAACAGACGTCATCTTCCCATCACCGGTGGAGCCTTCTTCAAGCATAGCAGCGCCGCCCCGAAGCGGTAGGGCTTCCGCTCAAGCGCCAGTGGGCCATGCGTGCGTTAGCGCGCGCCCTCATCCTCATGCGTCCCGCTGCGCGCACGGTCGCGCAGGAAGCGGATGTCGCGGGTACGACCATCGGTCAGCAGCTCCACTGGCGTGCGCCCGTCGGTATCGGGCGCACGCAGCCACTCGCGCTGTCCGGCCGCATCCGGATGGATCCGGCGCAGCGCCTTGTGCAGCGCCAGCAGACTGGACAGTCGGTGGCGCAGCACGGTGTCGATGGCGGCGATTTCGGGGTGCTCGCGCCAGTGAAACAGCGTGCGCAGGGGCACCCCGCCGAGAATGGGGGCGACCTCGCGCACACTCAGCCCCCACACGCCAAACAGGATGTGCAGCACGGCGCGCAGGAGCGCGGTCTCCGCGCGACCCGCCCGCCCCTGCCCGCCCGCATCCGAAGGGGCCGCCGCTGGCGGGGCGTTACGGTTCATTCGGCGTAGATCATGCGCCGGGTCATGCCCCCGTCGACCGTCCATTCCTGCCCGGTGACGAATCCGGCCGCATCCGACAAGAGCCAGGCGACGAGTTCGGCGACGTCCTCCGGCCGCCCGACCCGACCGACGGGATGCTGGTCGTGGTCTTCTGCGCTCAGATCGAGCCGATCCTGGGGCTGGGCGATCCAGCCGGGACTGACGGCATTCACGCGGATGGCGGGGCCGAGGCTGACGGCGAGGGCGTGCGTCAGTGCGACCAGTCCACCCTTGCTGGCCGCATAGGCCTCGGTATGGGCTTCGGACTGATGAGCGCGGGTCGACGCGATGTTGATGATGGCGCCGCCGGCCAGCCGCAGATACGGGACCGCGGCACGGACACAATGGAACGCGCCGGTGAGATTGGTCCGCAGGCGGCGCTCCCATTCGGCGGGGTCGAGGTCCTCGATGGGGCCATTTTCGGGGTTGGCGATCGCTGCGTTGTTGACCAGCCCGTGCAGCGTACCGAAATGCTCGACCGCTTCGTGGATGGTCCGTGTCACCTGAGCCGCGTCGGTGACGTCCATGACGCGCACCTCGAGCGCCTCGCTCGAGACCTCGTGATGCAGGCGCTCCAGACCAACGTGGTCGATGTCCGTGGCGAGCACGTGCATGCCGTGACGGACCAGGGTGGTCGCGATCGCCGCCCCGATGCCATGGGCGGCGCCGGTCACAAGCACCAGTCGCCCGGCGAGCCCGGCCGCAGTGCCGCGCCTCTCGCGCACGGCATGATTGTTCGTGTTCATCGGCTCTCCCTATAGCAGCCGCCGACAATGACCGCACCCCAGCCGAGGAGGAAGGCGACGCCTCCGATCGGCGTGACCGCTCCCAGCCAGCCGATACCGGTGATCGCGAGGAGATACAGGGAGCCGCTGAAGACGACGATGCCGAACGACCATGCGAGGCCGGCCAGGACCAGCGGCGCGCGCGGGAGACCGGCGGCCGGCGCAATGGCCACCAGAAGCAACGCCAGGGTGTGAACGAAATGATAGTGCCCGGCCGTTTCGAACACCGCCCGCATATCGGCGCCCAGCGCGTCGCGCAGGGCATGGGCGCCAAAGGCCCCGATTGCGACCGCGAGCAGGCCCGATATGCCGGCGGCGATGAAGGCCCAGCGGATCAAAGCCGCAGCGACCGCCTCAGCGGTCGACCCGCTCCAGTACGAGGCGCGGCACGTCGCCACGGCGCGAATACAGGTGCTCGCGCTGCATTTCCTTCAGCGCGGCATCGCGGTCGCGTTCGTCCTCGTACCACTCGAAGGCCTCCCAGTCGTCGCCCAGTAGATGCGACTGCCGCCGCGGATGGTCCGGCGCGAGCGTCTTGCGGATACCGAATCGCTTCATGATGTTCTTCCGGCGGTTGAATGGGTGCCGCCAACCCGTACCGGCATCGACGCTGCAATGCCCGGACGCGGGGACGGCCGGGAGACCAGCCGGGCAAGGCTGTCGGGCGCGCGGGGCGACCCGGTTCCGTGGATCCCCTGTGGCCGGCATGGATCGCGTATCATTTTAGGCTACCGCCCCGCGATGATCCACGGGCGCCGGTCGCTGCTATAGCCGCATCAGGCGCGACACGGACCGCACCGTAACCGAAGGAGCCCCGCATGAGCAGCTCGGAACGCTGGATGGTTTTCGCCGGTATCGTGTTCGCCGGGTTCCTGGTCTGGCTGCTGCAGCCGGTCCTGACGCCGTTTCTGGCCGCCGCCCTGCTCGCCTACCTTGGCGACCCCCTCGTCGACCGACTGGAGACCTTCCGCCTCCCGCGCACGGGGGCCGTGCTGGTGGTGTTCACCGTGCTCCTGCTGGTCATCCTCGGGATTGTGCTGTTACTCGTTCCCATGGTCGGGACACAGATCGAATACCTGCGCGAAGTCCTGCCCGCGATGTTCGCCTGGGCGCAGGACACCGCGCTCCCATGGGTCGAGCGCGAGTTCGAGGTCGACCTGAGCGCGCACCTGCGCCTCGACCGGATCGGGACCGAGCTGGCCGCGCACTGGCGCCAGACCGGTGATATCGCCACCCTGATCCTGCAGCGCGTGTCCAGTTCCGGGCTGGCCCTGATCGGCTGGGTGGCGACCGCAGCGCTCATCCCGGTTGTAACGTTCTACCTCCTGCGGGACTGGGACACGCTGGTCGCCCGCGTGCGCGATCTGCTACCGCGGCGCATCGAGCCGGTCGCCAGCGGGCTCACGCGCGAGTGCGATGAAGTGCTCGGCGCGTTTCTGCGCGGCCAGCTGCTGGTCATGCTGAGCCTTGGCGTGATCTACGCTATCGGTCTATGGGCGCTGGGGCTGGATCTGGCGCTGCTGATCGGCATGGTGGCCGGTGTCGCCAGCATCGTGCCGTATCTGGGCACCATCGTGGGTATCGGCGCCGCGCTGGTGGCGGCGGTATTCCAGTTCGGCGATGTCTGGCACCTGGTCGGCGTGGCCATCGTCTTCGGGGTCGGCCAGATGCTCGAGGGTATGGTCCTCACGCCACTGCTGGTCGGTGACCGCATCGGGATGCACCCCGTCGCCGTGATTTTCGCCGTCCTCGCCGGCGGCCAGCTGTTCGGTTTCGTCGGCGTCCTGCTGGCGCTGCCGGTCGCCGCGGTCATCATGGTCCTGCTCCGGCATGTGCATGACCTGTACAAGGGAAGCGAGTTGTACGGGACCGACGGCAGCGGCGCCGAAGGCTGATCGGCGGGCGATTCCCGGTCGATCCCGGCGACCGACCCCGGCCCCGGATGCCGGGCGCATGAATGCGGCGGCATGCGTGTTATGGTTCGCGGGCGGGCTGGGCCACGAACGGTACCGGGGGCAGGGAATGCAGGGGGAATCGCGCATCACGTCGGGGGACGTGAGCGGCACGGGGGAACTGGTTGAACTGTCGCCGGATGGCGTCGTTGTCAGCGAGTACACCCGGATCCGCTTCGTCAACACGGCCGGGATACGCCTGGTCGGCGCCAGCGGCGTTGATGAACTCGTCGGCCGTTCCCTGCTCGACTTCGTCGATCCGCAAATGTACCCGGTCGTCCAGGAACGGCTCGAGGCGGTCATGCAGGGACGAGCGGTCTCCCCGCTCGAATATGCACTGCGGCGTCTGGACGGCGAGACCTGCTGGATCGAGGCGCAGGCGCGCGCGATCCACTACGAGGGGCGTCGCGCGATCCTCACCGTGGCCCGCGACATCAGCGGACGCAAACGGGCCGAGGAGCGTTACCGCGCGCTGTTCGAGGGCGCCCCCGAGGCGATCGTGATCAGCGATGCGCACTCCGGTACCGTCGTGGACGTGAACAGCCGTACGGAATCCCTGCTCGGGTATCAGCGCGCCCAGCTGCTGGGCCAGCCCCTGGACCGGTTTTTCCCGATGGCGGGAGATTCCAGCCCTGAAGCCGATACGCCCCGGATCACGACCCTCGCAAGCGCGCGTGGGGACCCCATACCGGTTGAAGTGCACGGCACTCGGGTGCGTGATGACGCCGGGCGCCTGCTGACACAGACGCAGTTCCGTGACCTGACGGAACGGCATCAGCGCGAACGCGAAACCACGGACCGGTACCGCGTCCTGGAGCGGATCGCCCGCGCAGCGCCGCTCAACGAACTCGCCCACGAAATCGCGTCCATGGTCGAGCGCCAGTGCGAGGGCCTGCGCGTGGCCGTGCTCGTCCGCTCGGGCCGGTTCCTGATCGGCCCCGACGATCACGACACCGCGATCGACACCGCGCTGTTCGAGAACGCCGACGCCTCCGCGATCACCGGGGCTACCGATGTCCTGTTGCCCGACAGCATCGCCGCCGTGTGGCACGACCCGCCGCGTCCAGCCCCGCTGCACGGCGCCTCGATCACCGATGCCAACGGCAGCCTGCTCGGTGCCATCATCTACGGTCCTGCCGATCATGAACGGGCACCCGCCCACGACGAGCGGACCCGTGCCAGTCTCGCCGAGGCCATCAAACTCGCGGCGATCGCGATTGAACAGGACCAACTCGCGAATCGACTGAGCCACCAAGCGCACCACGATGCCCTGACCGGCCTGCCGAACCGCACCCTGCTGATGGACCGGATCGAACAGGCGCTGGCCCGAGCGGTACGTCACGGCGATGAGGTCGCGCTGGTGATGCTCGATCTCGACGAATTCAAGCGGATCAACGACAGCCTGGGGCACGCCACCGGCGACCAGCTGCTCGAGGCGGTCGGGCTCCACCTGCAGGACTGCCTGCGGGCGGACGACACGGTCGCCCGACTGGGGGGTGACGAATTCGTGCTCGTGCTCCCGCGCGCCGGCATGGATCAGGCCGCGCGCGTGGCGCAGAAGGTCCTGGAGGTGCTGGATACACCGACCCGGATCGCCAATCAGGATCTGGCCACTGGCGCCAGTATTGGCATTTCCCTGTTTCCCGATGACGGCAGCGCCCCCGAGGCGCTGCTGCAGGCGGCCGACACCGCGATGTACGCGGCCAAGACCGCCGGCCGGAACGGTTATCGATTCTTCGCCGAGACCATGAACACGGCCGTCACCGAGCGCCTCCGGCTGGAAAACGACCTGCGGGCGGCGCTCGATGAGGGCCATCTGGCGATCCGCTACCAGCCCTGGGTGTCACTCGCCGACGGGCGTGTGCGCGGCGCCGAGGCACTCGTGCGCTGGGAGCATCCGATCCACGGGCTGCTGCACCCGCGCGATTTCATGGGGATCTGCGAACAGGCGCGCCTGCACCGGCGCCTCGACGCGTGGGTGCTGCATCAGGTCGGCCTCCAGGCGGCGGCATGGCGGGCACTCGGGCGGGACTGGCGGATCGCGCTGAACATATCGGCGGTGGAACTGCACGACCCCGGCTTCGTGGATATGCTGCTCCGCACGATTGAACGCGCCGACGTCTCGCCGGCCGCACTGGAGATCGAGATCACGGAACACGCCGTCATGCGCAACAGCGCCCACACACGCAGACAACTGGAGCGCCTGCGCTCGGGCGCCCCGGGAATGCGGATCGCACTGGACAACTTCGGACGTGGTTACTCCTCGTTCACCCAGCTGCGCGCGCTGCCGATCGACACGCTGAAAATCGACCGGACATTCACTCACGAGCTGACGCGCACCGGCCCTGTCGACAGCGCCCGGGCCATGCTCGGATCCCTCGCCGATCTTGGCCACAGCCTGGGCATGGAAGTGATCGCCGAGGGCATCGAACAGTACGGCCAGCATCAGGCGGCTATCGAGGCCCGCTGCGACGGCGCCCAGGGGTTTTATTTCAGCGCGCCCGTGAGCGCGGAGGGGCTGGAGGCCTACGCCGACCGGGGCGCGTGATCGCGCGTGCGCACCGTCAACCCTTCGATTTTCCCTGGCGGCTCACGGCCTCCATCGCCTTCGCGACGGCCTCCGGGTCGCCGAGGTAACGGCGGTCGATCGGGCGCAGGTCCGCATCGAGCGTATACACCAGCGGCATGCCGGTCGGGATATTGACCCCCGTTATTTCCTCATCGCCCATGCCCTCGAGGTGCTTGACCAGGGCCCGCAGCGAGTTGCCATGGGCCACGACCAGCACGCGCTTACCGCTCCGGATCACCGGCGCGATCTCCTGTTCCCAGTACGGCATGAAGCGCTCGACGGTATCCGCCAAACACTCCGTCAACGGGATCTCGTCGGACGCCAGATCCCGATAGCGACGGTCATGGGCCGGATTGCGTTCGTCGTCGGGCTCGAGTTCGGGCGGTCGCGTGGCGTAGCTGCGGCGCCAGGTGTGGACCTGGTCGTCGCCGTATTTCGCTGCCGTCTCGGCCTTGTTGAGGCCCTGCAGTGCGCCGTAATGGCGCTCGTTCAGCCGCCAGTGGCGCTGGACCGGCAGCCACATGCGATCGAGTTCGTCGAGGGTGATCCACAGCGTGCGGATGGCGCGCTTGAGCAGCGAGGTGTAACAGCGATCGAAATCGAAGCCCTCCTCGCGCAGCGCCTCGGCGCCCTGCCGGGCCTCATCCCGCCCCGTATCGGTCAGATCGACGTCGGCCCAGCCGGTGAACCGGTTCTCCCGGTTCCATTCACTCTCTCCGTGTCGCAAAAGCACGACGGTATACATGGTGCAGATCTCCGCTACAGGCTCAGGGTTCGGGGTCGTCGTCGCCCGCGGCCATCTCTGCCTGCCGCCGGCGCATCAACCGCGACATGGCGAGGCCGACCTCGAACAGCAGCCACATCGGCAGCGCCAGCAGGGTCTGCGAGATCACGTCCGGCGGCGTCAGGAACATGCCGACCACGAAGGCGATGACGATGAAATACGGACGCTTCTGCGCGAGGCTCTCGGGCGTGGTAACGCCCGCCATCACGAGCAGGATGGTCGCCACCGGGACCTCGAACGCGATCCCGAAGGCGAAGAACAGGGTGATCACGAAATCGAGATAGCGCGCGATATCCGTCATCACGTTCACGCCGGCCGGCGCGACACTCGTGAAGAAGCCGAACACGATGGGGAACACGGCGAAGTAGGCGAACGCCACGCCGGCGTAAAAAAGCAGCGTGGCGGAGAGCAGCAGCGGCCGTGCGAGCTTGCGCTCGTTCATGTACAGGCCGGGCGCCACGAAACACCAGATTTCGTACAGGATATAGGGGACCGACAGGAAGATCGCCAGCATCAACGTCAGTTTGAACGGGATCAGGAACGGCGATGCGACATCGATCGCGATCATGCTCGTGCCCTCCGGCATATGCACGAGCAGCGGGCCGGCGAGCCAGTTGTAAAGCGTGTCCGAGAACGGGAACAACACCCCGAAGATCACCGCCACGCACAGAACGACGCGCAGCAGGCGCGTGCGCAGTTCGAACAGGTGCGACAGGAATCCGCCGCCCTCCTGGTCCGCCTCTTCGCCGCGATCGGTCTCCGGCGTGCTCATCGCGGCCCCTCTTCGCGCTCGTCGGTCACATCCCTGTCCTGGTTGCCGGCCCGAGTGGATGCGCGCGTCGATGAATCCGTGTCGGCTTCCTCTCCGGAATCACGGTCGGCCGGCGCTCCGGACCCGCTGCCCGCCGAGCCTTCGCCGGCCCCGGTGGTTGCGGCACCACCGTCGACCTCCGCACTGGAAGGATCCGCCTCGCGCACCTGATCCTCGGCCTGACGAACCGACTCACCGGCCTCGCGAACCGAACGCTCCGTGTCTCCGCGCACCGCGTCGACATCCTTCCGGAGTTCGCTGATCTCGCGATTCTGTTCGGCCAACAGGCTCTTGAGGTGCTCGGTCTCGAGTTCTTCGTTGATCTCATCGCGCATGTTGCGCACGAAACGCCGGATTCGACCGATCCAGTGACCGGCGAATACGGCCACGCCCGGCAGGCGCTGCGGGCCGACCACCAGCAGCGTCACGACGCCGATGAGCAGGATTTCCCAGAAACCGATATCGAACATGAGTGTATGCGGACCAGGCCCGGATCAGTGGCCGCGGAGATCGGCGTATGGGTCGAATGCGGTAAACCGGCACGATCGCAAAGTCATCATCGGCGTTCCGATGTTCCCGCAGCGGACACGATCGGTGAAACGGCGGCGGACCACGACCGGGCCGTCGACACGCCGGTCACGGCCGTGCGGATTACTTGCGCGAGCCGGCGTCTTCGCTTTCACGCTCGCCCTCGAAGCGATGGTCGCCCGAGGTGTCGTCCTTGCTGCCGAGCCGTCCCGACTCGGTCTCCCCGTCGTCCTTGTGCTCGTCCTTCGGCTCGTCTTCCTCACCGTCGCGCATCGACTGCTTGAAACCCTTGACCGCCCCCCCCAGGTCGGTCCCGAGGCTGCGCAGGCGTTTCGCACCAAACAGCACCAGCACGATGGCCAGCACGATCAACAGTTGCCAGATACTCGGAGACATAACTTTCGCTCCAGCGCTTCAACCCTTGCGGGCCGCTTTTTCGGTGTGACCGGATACGCCGGCGCGGCGTTCCAGTTCTGCCAGTACATCCTCGGGCCCAAGCCCGCGCGCGGCGAGCAGGACCAGGGTGTGGTACCACAGGTCGGCCACTTCGTGGACCAGCGCCGCGTCGTCATCGCCACCGCCGGCGATCACGACTTCGGTGGCCTCTTCGCCAACCTTCTTCAGGATGCGCTCCGTGCCGCCCTGCACCAGTGCCGCCGTATACGAATCGCCGGGATCGGCATTCCTGCGCTCGGCCAGCGTCGCCCCGAGCCTCTGCAGCGTGTCCTCAGTCATGGGGTCGACTCTATCACAGCGTCGGGCACGGGTCGGACGGGGATTCCCTGGCGCGCCATCTCCACCTTCGCCTCGGCGATGGTGTATTCGGCGAAATGGAAAATGCTCGCGGCCAGCACGGCATCCGCGTGCCCCTCGGTCACGCCATCGCAGAGGTGCTGCAGCGTACCGACGCCGCCGGACGCGATCACGGGGACACTCACGGCATCGCTCACCGCGCGCGTCAGTGCATTGTCGAACCCCGCTTTGGTCCCGTCGCGATCCATGCTGGTGAGCAGGAGTTCACCGGCGCCCAGCGCCACCATCTTCTGCGCCCACTCGACCGCATCCAGCCCGGTGGTGCGCCGACCGCCATGGGTGAACACCTCCCAGCGGGCCGGGTTCTCGCCAACCTGCTTGGCGTCGATGGCCACCACGATGCATTGGGAACCGACCCACTCGGCCGCGCGCCGCACGAGCTCCGGCTCATGAACGGCAGCGGTATTGATCGAGACCTTGTCGGCCCCGGCGTTCAGCATCGTACGAACGTCGTCGACGCTGCGGATGCCGCCACCGACGGTCAGCGGGATAAACACCTCGGCGGCGACCTGCTCGACGACATGCACCAGTGTCGCGCGCTCATCGCTCGAGGCGGTGATGTCGAGGAAACACAGCTCATCGGCGCCGGCGGCATCGTAGCGCCGCGCGATCTCGACCGGATCCCCCGCATCCCGGATCGACTCGAACTTCACCCCCTTCACGACCCGGCCGGCGTCGATATCCATACAGGGAATAATCCGCTTCGCCAGTGCCATTACTCCGGGCCTCCGGGGGAGCACGGAAAGAACCACGAATGAACACGAATGGACACGAATGGATCTCGTGGGGACCTAGCTGTTCGGGGAGCTTCGCTGATAGGCCTGTGGGGCCGAGCCCGTTCATTAGAACCACAAAATGAACACGAAATGGACACAAAATAATTCTTGCCCCGTCGAAACACCGGGGCTGCCAAGGCCCATTTTGTGTTCATCTTGTGTCCATTTTGTGGTTCATATTCGGCCTCGATGCGGGGACTCGGTGTCAGCGAAGCTCCCCGAAGCCGTCTGACCCACGGGAACCATTCGTGTCCATTGCTCGGCGCATCCTTGCGCCTCGCCCCTTCGGGGCTGGCGCGAAGATTTGCTCCGGGCAAATCTTTCGTGTTCATTCGTGGTTCCCGACTTTTCATCAAACGGCCTGCAACGCCAGGGCATCGGCGAGTTGTTGGGCCTCCGCGAGGTCGATGGTGCCTTCGTAGATGGAGCGGCCCAGTATGGCGCCGGCGATGCCCGGTTCGCGGGTCTCGGCGAGGGCGCGGACGTCGTCGAGGCTTTTCATGCCGCCCGAGGCGATGACGGGCACGCCGGCCGCGCGGGCGATGCGGACGGTGGCATCGACGTTCACACCCTGGAGCATGCCGTCGCGGCCGATGTCCGTATAGATGATCGCGCTGACACCGGCATTGGCGAAACGCCGGGCGAAGTCGACCGCGTCGAGCTTCGACGCCTCGGCCCAGCCCTCGACCGCCACACGGCCATCGCGCGCATCGAGACCGACGATGATATGGCCCGGGAAACGCTGGCAGGCCTGGCGGACGAAATCAGGATCGCGTACCGCCTGGGTACCGATGATCGCCCAGCTGACGCCGGCATCCAGATAGGTCTCGATCGTCGCCATGTCGCGGATACCGCCCCCCACCTCCAGCGGCAGTTCGGGCAGGGCCGCAGCGATCTCCGAGATCACTTCCGCGTGGCATGGAGAACCGGCGAATGCGCCGTCGAGATCGACGAGATGCAGGCGGCGCGCCCCCGCCTCATACCAGCGGCGCGCGACCGCGACGGGGTCGTTGGAGAACACGGTGTCCTCGTTCATGCGCCCCTGGCGCAGGCGCACGCAGCGGCCTTCCTTGAGATCGATCGCGGGGATCATCAGCATCGTTCACTGCCTCCGGACAGCCACGGTGTCTTCACGGCGACCATTCAACGAAATTCTTCAGCAGTCGCAGGCCGTCCCGCGAACTCTTCTCGGGGTGGAACTGGCATGCGAACAGATTGGCGTCTGCGAGTACGGAACAGAAGCGCCGCCCATAGTCGGTCGTACCCGCGACGACATCGGGCTCCTCCGGCGCGGCGTGGTAGCCGTGCACGAAGTAGAAACACGCCGTCTCCGCGATCCCGTTCCAGAGTGGATGCGCGCGCGTGCGGTGCACGGTATTCCAGCCCATGTGCGGGATCTTGAGCCGGTGCCCGTGGCCATCGTGCAGGTCCCGCGGGAACGCCCGCACGTTGCCCGGAAACAGCCCGAGGCAATCCGTGCCCCCGTTCTCCTCGCTGTGCGCGAGCAGCACCTGAAGGCCCATGCACATGCCGAAAAACGGCCGGCTCCGGGCGGCCTCCAGCAGCGGTTCGCGCAGACCGTGCGCGTCGATCGCGCGCATACAGTCGCGCGCCGCGCCCTGCCCCGGGAAGACCACCCGCTCGGCGCCCGTGATGTCGTCCGCGCGATCGGTGATGCGCACGCTCGCGCCTTTCGGGGCGACATGCTCGAGCGCCTTGGCCACGGAGCGCAGGTTGCCCATGCCATAGTCGACGACCGCGATCGTGCCCATATCAGCGCACCGCCCGCAGTGGCATCACCGATTCAGCCAGCATGGAACTCATCACCGCGTCAGAGGCTGCCTTTGGTGGAGGGCATCGCGTCACCCAGGCGCGGGTCCGGCTCGACGGCATTGCGCAGTGCCCGGCCAAAGGCCTTGAAGATCGTCTCGATCATGTGGTGCACGTTGTCGCCGCGCAGATTGTCGACATGCACCGTCGCGCGCGCATGATTGACGAATCCCTGGAAGAACTCGCGCACGAGATCGACGTCGAAATCGCCCACGCGCGGGCGATGGAACGTCGCGTTGAAGAACAGACCGGGCCGCCCGGAGAAATCGAGTACCACCCGGGAGAGCGATTCGTCGAGTGGCACGTAGGCATGACCGTAACGAGCGATACCCCGGCGCTCGCCGAGCGCCTGCGCCACTGCCTGGCCGATGACGATGCCGACGTCCTCGACCGTGTGGTGCGCATCGATCTCCAGATCGCCCTCGGCCTCGACGGTCAAATCGACCAGCCCATGACGCGCGATCTGGGCGAGCATGTGCTCAAGGAAAGGGACACCGATCCGCAGATCCTGCTCCCCCGTGCCATCGAGGTCGACACGCACGCGGATCCGCGTCTCCAGGGTGTCGCGGCTGACTTCGGCGATTCGTTCGGACATGACCCGGTTCCGGCAGCAGGGGGCGCAATGATACTGCCCCACGGCTACGAAAGGCCACCGGTCAGGCGCAAGGGCCAAGGGCCAAGGGCCAAGGGCCAAGGGCCAAGGGCCAAGGGCCAAGGGCCAAGGGCCAAGGATCGTAGGCCGGCTTTTGCCGAAGGCAACAGCCGGCATGCACTTGTCCACCGCCTGCGCCCCGGAACAGGCACTCCGGGGCGCAGGCAGAGTCGTACCGAACCGGGGACGAAGCGTCAGGCGGCGTCGTCCCACGCCAGCGACGAGAGTTCCGCGTTGAGGGGCGTGCCGGCGATGTGGTTGGTGTAGTTCGACAGGGTCTTCAGCGACACGCCGAGGACCACCTCGAGCACCTGCCCCTGCGTGAACCCGGCATCGATAAAGGCCTGCACCGCGGCATCACCGGCCCAGCCGCGCTCGCGCACCACGGTTCGCGTGAACGTGGCCAGCGCATCGAGGCGTGCGTCCGGCAGGGTGTCGCCGGCGCGCAGGGAATTGAGAACGGCGTCGTCCATGCCAGCCTGTTTGGCGCGCCCGGAATGGGCGGCGACGCAGAAATGGCAGCGGTTCTCGACGCTGGTCGCCAGCAGCACAACCTCGCGCTCCACCGGTGACAGGGACGTTTTGGCGAAGATACCGTCCAGCGTCTGATAGGCCTCCAGGCTCGCCGGCGCCTCGGCCATGTTGGCAAACAGGTTGGGGACAAAACCCATCGCCTGCTGCGCCTTTTCGAGCCGCTCGCGGGCCTCGGCGGGTGCGGTTGTCGTATCGTGCAGGGTAAATTCGGCCATGGGACAGACCTCCTTTCAGGTGGATGTATGCATCGTTTGCGGGTACGTACACACTGAAGGAAGCGCCGCACCGGGCCCATGGCCACTCGACCCGGTTTTCTGTCCAACCGTCCGGAATCGCCAATGGATGCCGTCACGCCCGTACTCGACGCCTTTCATCTGCATGCCAGCGTATTCGAAAGGTCCCGCTTCTGCGGTCACTGGGCGCTGACCCACGCCGGCGGCCAGCACGCCAGCTTCCACCTGGTGAGCAGCGGGCGCTGCTGGCTCGATCGCATGGACGGCGAAGCCCCGCTGGAGCTCGGGCCGGGCGACCTGCTCGTGATGCCGCGCGACGCCCCGCACCGGCTAGGCCCCGGACAGGACATCGGCCCGGACCGTGAACCGGAGCGCCGGCCTCTGGACGCCGAGGGCGATGGTCCCGGGCTGGTTTGTGGTTACTTCGCGTTCGATGAGGGCATGCACAACCCCATTCTCGACGCCCTGCCGGACTATCTCGTGATCAGTGCCGGCGAAATGCGCGATGACCGCAGTCTGCAAAGGCTGGTCGATCTGTTGATCGACGAGTCGGCACGGGAAGCCATGGGGGGCGAAGCCATGGTCAACCACCTCGCCGACGCGTTGTTCATCGGCGTCGTCCGGCACTACCTGGCCACCGCCGAGCAGCCCGTCGGGCTGCTGGCTGCACTGGCCGATCCGGCACTGCACCGCGCGCTGGCGGCACTGCATTCACGGCCGGCCGAGCACTGGACACTCGATACGCTGGCCCGGACCGCCGCGGTGTCCCGCTCCGTACTCGCCGAGCGTTTCACCCGCACACTCGGCGTGGCGCCCATGACCTGGCTCTTCCGCTGGCGCATGCAGATCGCCCTGCGCCGACTGCGCGGCGGCGAGGCCGTCGCGAGCGTCGCCACGACCAGTGGGTACGCAACGGAATCGGGTTTTGCCAAGGCGTTCGCGCGCCACTTCGGCTACGGTCCCGGGGCCGCCCGCCGGAGCGATCGCCTCAACTCGCGGCGGGCGGCACCCGCAGATGAAAGGTCACCGGACCATCGTTGATCAGTTGCACCTGCATGTGCGCACCGAACACCCCCGTCTCCACAGGCACGCCGCCGGCACGCGCGCAGCCGACCAGTTCGTCGAAGCGGGCCGCCCCGGTGTCCGGGTCGGCCGCCGCGCCGAATCCCGGCCGCATGCCCTTGGCGGTATCGGCGGCCAGGGTGAACTGCGGCACCAGCAGCAGTGCGCCGCCGATGTCGCGCACGCCGAGGTTCATGCGGCCTTCGTCGTCCGGGAATACCCGATAACCGAGCAAGCGCTCGGCGAGCCGCTGTACCTGGGCGCCCGTATCGCCGCGCTCGACCCCGACGAGCACGAGCAGGCCGGTGCCGATACGCGCGACCGTGGCCTCACCGACGGTTACCGAGGCCTCGGTAACCCGTTGCAGCAAACCGATCATGAACTCCCTCCGGAACGGCGCTGGCCCGCATACCAGCGCATCTGCGGGGCATCGTCCGCAGACGAGCGGCCGCTTGCAACTATTGCGCGTTGTAGGACATGTCCTACAACAGATGTCCGCAATGCGGACGGCGGATTATGGTCCATCAGGACATGACGCCCAGCGCCGGGCATGGGATCGTGTACACCGTCAGCGGACGACTCGAAGGAAACGAAGAAAATGGGGCCGGATGCCCCCGAAGGGACGCAGACCCGCAGGGTTGAGGAATCCGCGGCCAGGACGGCCGACCGAGGGAACCGATCAGCGGATGATCGCGCGGGACAGGGATGTCCCCCATGGAGGGAACGTACGGGCAGTACGGCATGTGGACAACGTCACCGCTTCACCTCGCGCCATCGGATGGCGCTGGCCCGGCTCATCGCCGGGCTTTTTTTGTCCGGCTTCACCGCATTCGGACGCGAACGGATATTGCCGTCCGGGGCCCCGGCGTCTACGGTAACGCCCCATGTCCCCCCTGCTCCCCCATTGGCGCGGCCATCGATGAAAGCGCAACTCGCCCGCGCGTTGCTGTGGTGTATGGGTGCGCTGCCTTTCCGGCTGAACCGGGCCGTGGGGACCGGCATCGGCCTGCTGCTCTGGCATCTGCCCAATCGCAGCCGCACCCACTCCGAGGCGAATATCGAACGCTGCTACGCGGATCGGAGCCCCGAGTGGCGGCGACGACTGCTCCGCGCCAGCCTGATCGAGACCGGCCGTACCTTTGCCGAGGCGGCCTGGTTCTGGCAGCGCTCCCAGCAGCGGGTGCTGCGGCTGGTGCGCGAGGTGCACGGCCTCGAGCATGTCGATCGGGCCCGGCGCGGGGGCCGGGGCATCATCTTCGCCACCCCGCATATCGGCGCGTGGGAACTCGCGGGCTCGTATGTCGCCAGTTGCGCCCCGCTCACGGTGCTGTATCGGCCACCGCGGATCGAGGCGCTGGACCGGGCGATCCGCCGCGGCCGGGAACGCCTCGGCTCGATCCCCGTGCCGACCGATGGCAGCGGTGTCCGTGCGCTCCACCGCGCCCTGCGCAAAGGCGAGGCGATCGGCGTGCTGCCGGACCAGCAGCCGCATGGCGGCCAGGGTGTCTATGCCCCGTTCATGGGGCAGCCGGCACTGACCATGACCCTGCTCTCGCGGCTCGCCGCACGCAGTAGCGCAGACGTGCTGTTCGTGGCGATGCTGCGACGCCCGGAGGGCGGTTTCAGCATGCATATCTGGCCGGCGGGTGCGGATATCGCGGACGACGACCCGGAAGTGGCCGCGGCCCGGATCAATCGTGAAACCGAGCGGGCCATCGCGCTGGCGCCCGCCCAATACATGTGGAATTACCAGCGGTTCCGCCAGCGGGGCACGGCCAGGCCGGCCGAACCGGCCGTCGCCACGGACTGAACGGGATCGGCGGGGCCGTTGGCCGGGTCAACGCCGGCGGGGCCGCTTCGGGTACGCCATGCGGCTGCCATCAGGCCGGCTGAGAAACAGGCGCTGGTTCCACAGATACTGCGCCGGGCACCGCCGGATACTCTCTTCCAGTGCCGCGTTCATCGCGCGCGCATCCGTCTGATCGTCGCCGCTCGGGAAATCGGCGAGCGGCGCCCGCAGTTCCACCTCATAGCGCCGCCGCTCGAGGCTGTAGCACACCATGATGGGTACGACCTTCGCCCGGGCGAGGCGCGCGAGGCGGCCGAGCGAGGTCAGCGTCGCCTTCTCCACGCCGAAAAAAGTGACAAAGACGCTGTCGCGCGGCCCCAGATCCTCGTCCGGCATGTAATAGAACACCGTCCCCGCCCGCAAAGCGCGGACCACCGGCCGCAGACCGTCCTCGCGCAGGAACACGTTGCCGTGGCGGGCGCGGGCACGATGGACGGCCCACTGCAGGATCGGATCATCCAGACGGTTCGCCATGGTCGACAGCTCGGCGTACGGGGTCAGCCCGAGGCCGCCGAAGTCCACCGCCGTGGTATGCGGACTCAGCAGAATCACCGGGGCGCCGTCCGCACGCGCCGCCTGCAGATGTTCCAGCCCCGTCACGCTGCAGTGGCGCGGGACACGCCGCCCGGAACGATCCCACCATGACAGCGGTTGATCCGCGATGACCCGCGCGTAGGCCCGGAAGTGCTCGCGCGCGACCCGCCGGCGCTCGTCCGCGCTCCAGTCGGGGAAGCACCACGCGAGATTGAGCTCGACGGTCTCGCGCGCTTTGACATGGCGCCGGTACTGCAGATCGCCGAAGCGGGCCGCGATACCGTCGCGCCACCGTCGCGGCAACAACAGCCCGAGGCTCAGCAGCGCAAGGCCCAGCCAGCTGGGCCAGTAACGCGGCCGCAGCAGCTCGCGCGGTGGCCCGCTCATTGCCCGCGTTTTTCCAGCCGCCGGTGGAAAACACGCATCTCTTTGGCCGCCTGTTTGTCGCCGCGCCGCTCGGCGGCCTCGACGCCGTCCCGCCAGGCCGCCATCGCCGCCGCGCTGTCACCGGCACGATCCAGTGCCGTGCCGAGCGCTTTCCAGGCGGCCGAGTAGTCCGGATCATGGTTGACCGCCGCGCGCAGATGCTCCGCCGCCCGCGCCGGATCGTCCGCCGCCAGGTATTCGTTCCCCAGCGAAAACCGTAACAAGGCGCCGTCCTGGCCACCCGCCAGCATTTTCTCGAACTGTTCGATTCGACTCATCGTACGACTCCTCGTGCGCGCTCGCGGCCACCGAACGCACTCGCCGAATACAACGCGAGACCGATCCAGATGCAACCGAACGTAATCGCGTGCTGCGGCGTAAAGACCTCGCCGAAGGCGAACACGGCCAGCAGCATCTGCATGGTCGGGACGATGTACTGGAACAACCCGACCGATGCGAGGCGCAGCCGGCGCGTCGCCTGCGCGAACAGGATCAGCGGGGTCGCCGTCACAAGCCCGGCGGCGATCAGGAGCCCATCGAAGCCGACACCTCGGGCACCGAACTCGCCGGCGCCCTCCAGACCCAGCCACAGCAGGTAGGCAAGCGCCGGCGGCCCGACGATCAGCGTCTCGACGAACAGGCCCGGGATCGCCGGCACGTCCGCGAGCTTGCGGACCAGACCATAGCTGCCGAACGTCGCCGCCAGCCCCAGCGCGACCCAGGGGACCACCCCGACGCCCACCAGCATCCAGGTTACGCCGACGGCGGCAAGGCCAACCGCCAGCCACTGCACGCGAAAGAGGCGCTCGCCCAGTACCACCCGGCCGAGCAATACGCTGACCAGGGGCGTGATGAAGTACCCGAGGCTCGCCTCCAGCACGCGATCGTGAGCGACGGCCCAGATAAAGATCAGCCAGTTCGCCGAGATCAGCAGCGAAGAGGCGATGAGGCGGTAGCGTCGGCGGCGGTCGGCGAGGATCGCACCGACCGTGCCCCATTGCCGTACCAGCAACAGCAGCACCCCGACGAAGACCACCGACCAGACGACCCGGTGCGCGAGCACCTCCGGCGCCGGCACCGAAGAGACCGCCTTGAAATACAGCGGGAACAGGCCCCAGAGGCCGAACGACCCGAGCGCATAGGCCACTCCCGGGAGCGCCGACGGCATCCCCTCGATCGGTCGCGCGCCACTCACGGCCGCGCCCCGCCACCACTGGATTCCCGGCCCACGCTGCTCACCGGCGCCAGAAGTCCGGGGTCAACAGCACCAGGAAGGTGAAGATCTCCAGCCGCCCGAGCAGCATCGCCGCGCACAGCACCCACTTGGAAAACGCGTCCAGGGAACGGAAGTTGGAGGCGACCTCTCCAAGGCCCGGCCCCAGGTTGTTGAGCGTCGCGGCCATCGCCGAGAACGCGGTCACCTGACCGTGGCCCGCCGCCATCAGCAACAGCATGCCGACCGCGAAACAAAGGATATAGGTGGCGAAGAATCCCCACACGCCCTGGACGAGCTGGTCGTCGAGTGCCTTGTTGCCGATCTTCACGGCCACCCGCGCGCGCGGATGCACCAGGCGGGTCAATTCGCGCCGGCCCTGTTTGAACAGCAGCAGCACCCGGATGACCTTGAGGCCGCCGCCGGTCGAACTGGCGCAGGCACCGATAAAGCTGGCGAAGATCAGGAGTACGGGCAGGAAATCCGGCCAGTCGGCGAACGAAGCGGAGGTGAAACCGGTCGTCGTCGCGATCGACACGACCTGGAAGATCCCGTGGTGCAGGGTCTCGGGGAAGGTGTCGAAGGTATTCTCGATCGTCAGGTAACCGACCGTGATCACCGCCACGACGATCAGCAGCCTGAGGTACGTGCGGAACTCCGGGTCCAGCGCATAGGGCTTCAGACTGCGGCGGCGCATCGCAGCGAAGTGGAGCGCGAAGTTGGTCCCGCCCAGCACCATGAACACGACCGCGATCATCTCGATCAGGGCGCTGTCGAAGTGCCCCATACTCGCGTCGTACGTCGAGAATCCCCCGATCGCGACGGTCGAAAAACTGTGCCCGAGCGCATCGAACGGCGTCATGCCCGCGAGCCAGTAGGCGATCGCGCAGAGCCCGGTCAGACCGACATAGATGACCCAGAGGGCCTTGGCGGTCTCGGCGATCCGCGGCGTCAGCTTGTTGTCCTTCACGGGCCCCGGCATCTCGGCCCGGTACAGCTGCATACCGCCGATGCCGAGCATCGGCAGGATGGCGACCGCGAGCACGATGATGCCCATGCCCCCGAGCCACTGCAGTTGCTGGCGATAGAACAGGATCGAGCGCGGCAGGTTGTCGAGACCGACGATCACGGTCGACCCGGTGGTCGTGAGTCCGGATATCGCCTCGAACGCGGCGTCCGTGACCGAAAGGTCGGTCGCCGTCGACAGGATCAGCGGGAATGACCCCGCCAGACCGAGCGCGGTCCAGAACAGCGCCACCACGATGAACCCTTCGCGCAGACGCAGCCCCTGCCGCGCCCGCGACGCCGGCAACCAGACGGCGAGACCGAGCAGGAGAATGATCCCGAACGACTGCAGGAACGGCAGCCACGAACCGTCGCCGTCGATGAGTGCCACCAGCACCGGCGGCAGCATGGTGATACTGAACAGGATCAGCAGACCACCAAGGATTTTCTGGACGACGGCAAAATGCATCGGTGCGGACCGGAGTCAGACGAACGTCACGCTGACCTGGAACAGACGTTCCACATCCGGGATGCGGGTCTTGTCGATCAGGAACAGAATCACGTGATCCTCGGTGTGGATGATGACGTCGTCGTGCGCGATGATGACTTCGTTACCCCGCACCAGCGCACCGATGGTGGCACCCTTCGGCAACGGCACCTCGCAGATGCGCCGGCCGACGACCTTCGAGGTATGGCGGTCGCCATGCGCGATCGCCTCGATGGCCTCGGCGGCACCCCGCCGCAGCGAGTGCACGGCCACGACATCGCCGCGGCGGACATGGGCCAGCAGCGAACCGATCGTCACCTGCTGTGGCGAGATCGCGATATCGATGATGCCGGACTCGACCAGATCGACGTAGGCCGGGCGGTTGATCAGGGCCATGACCTTGGTCGCGCCCATGCGCTTCGCCAGCATCGCCGAGAGGATATTGGCCTCGTCGTCGTTGGTCAGCGCGCAGTACACGTCCATGTCATCGACGTTTTCCTCCAGCAGCAGTTCACGGTCGGCCGCATCGCCGTGCAGGACGATCGTGCGCTCCAGGTTTTCCGCCAGGTGGCGGGCCCGATCGGGGTTCGACTCGATCAGCTTGACCCGGAACTCCTTTTCCAGGCGCTCGGCCAGATTGCGGCCGATATTGCCGCCGCCGGCCAGCATGACCCGTTTGACCGGTTTGTCGAGGCGGCGCAGTTCCGACATGACCGCGCGGATATTCTTGCGCGCCGCGACGAAGAACACCTCGTCGTCGGCTTCGATCACGGTATCGCCGGTCGGGATGATGGCCCGGCCCTGCCGATAGATCGCCGCGACGCGATTGTCCACGTTGGGCATGTGCTCTTTCAGCGTGCGCAGTTCGTGGCCGACCAGCGGCCCGCCGTAGAACGCCTTCACGCCGACAAGCCGCACGGCCCCTTCGGCGAAATCAAGAACCTGCAGGGCCCCGGGGTATTCGATCAGGCGCCGGACATAGTTGGTGACCAGCAGTTCCGGCGTGATGCGCACGTCGATCGGGATCGCCTCCTGGGCGAACAGTTTGGGCTCCACCTGGTACTCGGCACTGCGCAGACGGGCGATCTTGGTCGGCGTATGGAACAGCGTATACGCGACCTGACAGGCGATCATGTTGACCTCGTCGCTGTTGGTCACGGCGAGGATCAGGTCGGCATCGTCCGCACCCGCCTGGCGCAGCACCCCCGGGTGCGAGGCGACCCCGGTCACCGTGCGCAGATCGAGCTTGTCCTGCAGCCCCTGCAGGATCTGGGGATTGATATCCACCAGCGTGATGTCGTTGTCCTCACTGGCGAGGTTGTGGGCGACCGAGGCCCCTACCTGACCTGCACCGAGGATGATGATCTTCATGGCTACCGCCTGGATTCCGATCGCCGCCGCCGCGGATGGCGCGGGATTGTACCTGTTTGTGGCCGCTGCGACGTTACCAGTGGTCGGAATGAAAGTCGCGCCGGGGTGCGGCGGGAGTCAAAACCGGTTTCTCGCCAAGACGCGGAGCACGCCAAGAAAGGCGAGATTGAGAGTGACGTCGGCCAGTTTGCGGCCGAAGGGAGCCAGCCGGTTTCAATACCCGTAGCGCTCTCGGCGCCGTTGGTTTCTACCGCAGAGGCGCGGCAACAACCGATGATTATCGGACGCTGAATACTCGTCCGCGGCACGAGACGTACGCGAGGCGTAACCGTCGACGCCCGTGTTTTTTTATCTCGCTTTTCTTGGCGCGCTCCGCGTCTTGGCGAGATACCGCTTTTGACTTTCTCCGCGCTCTTCGCGAACTCCGCGCCTCTGCGAGAAAAACGGACAGCGCCCGAAACCACCCGGAGTCTAGCTCTTGTCCCTGGCCCCGTACTCGATACCCAGGCTCTTGAGCTTGCGGTAGAGATGGGTGCGTTCCATGCCGACGCGCTGGGCGAGTTCCCCGATGCGTCCGCCGACGGCGCGGAGCTGATGCTGGAGGTAGGCGCGCTCGAACTGTTCACGCGCCTCGCGCAGGGGCAGATCCAGGGGCAGCGGCATGGTCGTCGCGGCGACGCCCACGCGCGGGCGCAGTTCAGCAAGGGCTTCGTCGACGGCCTTGGTATCGATATCGGTGCTCTCGCCGCGGGTGAGCAGGTGCCGGACCAGGCTGGCGAGTTCAGCGACGTTGCCCGGCCAGTCGTAGTGACGCAGCCGGTTCTGGGCGGCGACGGTGAAGCGGCGGTAGACGAGACCGTCGCGGGCGACCATCCGGTCGACGAAATGACTGAGCAGTTCCGGCAGATCCTCGGCGTGATCACGCAGCGCCGGCACGTGGACCACGGTCGCATTCAAGCTGTGGTAGAGATCCGCCCGGAAACGCCCCGCATCGACCAGCGTCGGCAGATCCTCGGCCGTCAGGGCCACGAGGCGCGGCGCTCCCGCCCCGCCACCCGGTTCAAGCCGCTCGAACAGGGCCGCCTGACCCGCCAGCGGGAGCTCGGCCAGATCATTGATCACCAGCGTGCCGCCCGCGGCGCGCTGCCATGCACCGTTGTCGCCGAACAGCGCGTCGACCGCCGCCGCACTGCCGACGGCCCCCAGGTCGAGTTCGATCCGGGGCTGCCGCGCCCGCTCCCCCTGCTCATGCAGGAGTGCGGCGGCCGTGCGTTTCCCGGTGCCGGGCTCGCCGCGCACGAGCACCGGCGTGGAACCGTGTGCCAGCCGCGCGATCCGATCGCGCAGGTCGACGACGCTCCGGCTCGTGCCGATCAGGTCGCGGCGCGGCGCGAGCGGAGCGCGTCCACCATCGCCCCCGCGCGCACTCACGCTCCCGAGGGCGTTGCGAACCGTGACCAGCAGCTTGGCCAGTGAGAGCGGCTTCTCGACGAAGTCGAATGCCCCGAGGCGAGTCGCCTCGACGGCCGTCTCTATGGTCCCGTGACCGGACATCATGATGACCGGGAATCCGGGCGCCTCCCCGCCGTGCCACTCGTTCAGCAACGTGATGCCGTCGACATCGGGCATCCAGATGTCGAGCAGGGCGATATCAGGATGATCCTCCCGGCGTGCGATCCGCGCGTGCTCCGCGTCCCCGGCCACGGTGACCGTGTAGCCTTCATCCTCGAGGATCTCGCGCAGCAGATCGCGGATGTCCGGTTCGTCATCGACAACGAGGACGCGTGCAGGGCTCATACGATCGCTCCATCGGCGGTGTGCGCGACTCGGGCGGGCAACCGGATACGGATCGATGCCCCGCCCTCCGGTCGGTTCTCGGCCTCGATCGACCCACCGTGTTCCTCGACGATGCGGCGCACGATCGACAGCCCCAGACCGCTGCCGCGTGATTTGCCGGTCATGTACGGCTCGAACAGACGAGTGATCATCTGGGCGGGGATGCCCTGCCCGGTATCGCTGACCCGCAGTTCGATGGCCGGACCGTCGTGTCCGTCCGCCGGCAGAAGCCGCGTCGCCACGGTGACCGGGCCCGTCGATTCGGCAGCACTCTGCGCCTCGAGTGCGTTCTTGATGAGATTATGGAGCACCTGACGCAGGCGCGATCGATCCGCATCGATCGGCGGCAACGGGTCGTCCACGGACAGCATGACACGGGCCCCATCCCCGGTGTCATAGAGGTCCACCACCTCGCGCACCAGCTCATTCAGGTCGACGACCGTGAAGTCCGCCGCCGGTGTGGACGCATAATCCGCGAAGGCGCGGACCATGGCCTTGAGCGCCTCGACCTGCTGCACGATGGTCCATGTGGAACGGTCGAGGAGCTCGGCATCTTCCTGCGGCAGGGTAGAGAGGAATCGATGGCGCAGGCGTTCGGCCGACAGCTGGATCGGCGTGAGGGGGTTCTTGATCTCATGCGCCAGGCGCCGCGCGACCTCGCTCCAGGCGGCCTCGCGCTGGGCCTGGACCAGCGCGGTGATGTCATCGAACACCACCACCCAGCCGCCCGCCAGGTCCTGCTGGTCCGGCAGCCGGGTGCCGCGGCAGACGATGATCTTGCGCCCCCGCTGGCCCGGCAGCTCGAACTCCTCGCGCCACTCGCCGCCGCCCCGCTCAACGTGCGGCATGACGACGTTCAGGAATTGCCCGAGCGCGGCGTGCTCGGCCGCCAGCCCGCTCAGCGGTTGCCCCGACAGGGGCGCGAGATCGACACCCAGGATCCGTGTCGAGGCCGCGTTTGCGGTCCGTAGCGCGCCCTCGGCATCAAGGGTCAGCACGCCGGTGGAGATCCGTTCGAGCACGGCCTCGAGGTACGCACGCTGGCTTTCCACCTCGAGGCGGCTGAGACGGGTCTGGTCGCGGGCGTCCGAGAGCCGCCGCGTCATTTCATTGAACGATTCGACGAGAAAGCCGAGTTCGTCACGGCCCGATGGCGGCAGGCGCGTGGCGTAGTTGCCCTGGGCCACTGCGCGGGTGCCTTCGCCCAGATTATGGATCGGCAGCATGAGCCGGCGCGCGGAATAGAAGGCGGCCCAGATCGCCGTGAGCACGGAGAGCCCCAGCGCCAGGGTCAGGGTCCCGATGTAGCTCGTCTTCAGCGGCTCGCGGAGATAGGTCAGCTGGCGGTATTTGCCGACGGCGGCCTGGACGTTTTCCGCCAGTGCATCGATCTCGTCGGGGACCGGATACAGCGCCTGCAGCACGCGCGGGTCGCCACCGGGGCTGCCGGCCGCCACCGGCACCACCACCCGCACATGCAGCCCCGCGCCGCGCACCGGATCGAGACCGATATACGGCTGGTTCTGGCGCAGCTGGGCAAGGATATCCGGCGTCGGACGCACCGGCACGACCTGGGCCATGTCATCGCTGCTGGTCGCGATCACGCGGTTGCCGTCGGAGAGCAGGGTCAATTGATTCGCGGTGGACCCGGCCTGGATATTCGACAGCAGCGGCACGGTCTGTTCATTCGTTACGTCATCCAGCCGCCCCGCCATCTGCTCGGTGACGCGCTGCAGCGTGCGCATCTGCAGACCGAGCGATTCCTTGGAGAGCGTCAACGCGTCGTCCAGAGCGCGCTCGACCTCGACATCGAACCAGGAGTCGATCCCGGAATTGATGAACTTCAGGGAGAACGAGAAAACGATCGTGACGGGCACCAGCGTCAGCACGATGAACATGGTCACCAGCTTGCCGGTCAGGCGCGCCCCGGCGGCACGCTCACGGAACTGGCGGGTCAGGTTCCAGATATTGACGCCGACCAGCAGACCGATGAACGCGAGCCCGACAATGTTGATGAACAGGATCAGGACATAAAAGCGGCCGAAGCGCTCATAGCTCTGGGCGAAGTTGCCGAGGACATACAGTGACAGCAGCAGCAGGACGAAGAGGCCGACCATCGGCCAGAACCCGGTCGCCAGCCGCTGGATTACTCGAATGACCATTCGCGCCAGTCCGTCTCCAGATACCAGGCGGCCGAGAACAGGGCGGCCGGCCGCAGCGGCAACGGGAGGGTATTGTGCTCGAGTCGCAGGCGCACATACCCGGTGTACCGGCCCGGATCGTCGAGCAGGACACGGTCCACGATCGGGAAGCCGATCAACTGGCCGATGAAGTCGAGCGCGGTGGGCAGGCGCGTAAAGCTGCGCCGCTCGCCGGTATTCAGATTGGTGACCAGGTACTGCAGACTCAGGGCGTGATATTCGAGCCGGTAGCGCTGCGTGACGTAGGCGACCTCGGCCTCCGGCCACCACCACGCGCGCTCACGCCCGATCTCGACCTCCCAGGCAAAGGTCAGCGCCACCCCGCTGTGGAGTGCGGTCACGACGGGCTCCGTGAGCTGGATCCGGGCCACGGAATCGAGCAGATAGACACCATCGACGACACGAACGCTCGCGCTGGGGCGACTGATGTCGCCCTCCGCCGCCCGGGCAGACGTCAGCTGCGTTCCGGCCACGGCGGCCAGCAGGGCGACATACGACAGCAGACGTCGGGATGCACTCATGGTTCGGCGCCGCCGCTCGCTACGCCACCGGCCCCGCTCGCCTGCAGACACGCATAGAAGAACCCATCCATCCCGGACTCCCCCGGCAGGATCTGTCGACCCGGGCCATCCGCTCGCCCCGCGCCGGGATCGATGGCGACCGGGACGGCGTCATCGTGACGCCGAAGAAACGCCTCGACCTGGTGCGCGTTTTCGCGCCGCAGGATGGAACAAGTCGCGTACAACAGCATACCGCCGGGGGCCAACAGCGGCCACAGCGCGTCCAGCAGGCGCGCCTGGGTCTGTACGAGGGCATCAATGTCCCGCGAGCGGCGCAGGAGTTTGATATCGGGGTGGCGGCGGATTACGCCGGTCCCCGAGCAGGGCGCATCGAGCAGGATCCGGTCGAAGGGGCGACCATCCCACCACGCGGCGGTCTCGGTGGCGTCCGCAACGATCACCTCGGCGGCGGCGGACAACCGCGCGAGCCCCTCCTGCAGACGCTCGGTGCGCGCGGGATCAGACTCGACGGCGACAATGTGGTCGGGCGCGGGCCGGATTTCGGCGAGATGGCCCGTTTTGCCACCGGGCGCGGCGCAGGCATCGAGCACGCGCCCGCCCGGCGGCACCGCGAGCAACAGGGTCGCCCACTGGGCCGCTTCGTCCTGGACCGAGACCAGCCCATCGGCAAACCCGGGCAGGCGCTCGACGGCGACCGGCGATTCGAGCGTCAAGGCGGCCGGGGCCCGTCCCGGTCGCGCCTCGATCCCGGCGGTGTGCAGACGCTCGATGTACGCATCACGCGTTACCCGGGCGAGATTCACGCGCAGGGTCATGGGCGGGCGAGCGGTGCCGCTGACGGCGATGTCGGGCCACTCCCGTGGCCAGTCATGCGCCAGTTCCTCCGCCAGCCATTCGGGCCAGCCGTGCGCTTCGCGCGGGTCATCGGGCACCGACAACGCATCGGGATCGCGGAGCACACCCCGCAGCACGCCATTGATCAGGCCACGCGCCCACCCCTTGCCGAGGGCGCCAGCGGCCTCCACCGCGCCATTGACCGCGGCATGCGAAGGGGTGCGCATCATGGCGATTTCGTACAGGGCTGCCAGCAGCAGGGCCTCGAGGTCACGATCGCGCGGCTTGAACGGCCGACGCAGGCGCGCCCGCAACAGGGGTTCGAAACGCAGTCGGAAACGGACGGCCCCGTAGGCCAGTTCCTGCAGCAGCGCGCGCTCACCCTCCTCGACCCGCGGCCGGATCCGTTCCAGCGCAGCGTCCAGTGAGCGGCCGTCCGCGATGCCCGCCAGCACCTGCGCGGCGCCGGCGCGCGCGGGGATCAGTCGCTGTCGAGCCGGCATCCCTGCAGCCTCCGCGCGTTGGCGAAATCAGCCGCCGGCATGGCCCGCCGACCGGCGGGCTGGACACGCAGCAGGCGCAGCACACCGTCGCCCGTGGCGACGTCGATGCCATCGCGGCCAGCGGCCACCACCGTGCCGGGCGCCTGATCGGTTTTCTGGTCTGCCAGAACCTCGGCCGCATGGATGCGCAGCGGCCCCTCTTCCAGCGGGGCCCAGGCCCATGGCCACGGCTGCAGGGCGCGCACCGCACGCGCGATCGCCGCGGCCGACAATGACCAGTCGATCCGCCCTTCGGCTCGGCTCAACTTGGCCGCATACGTTACCCGCGCCGGATCCTGTTCGCGCGCGGCGGCCAGGTATACCGGCGGGTCCTGCAGGACTTTCGCCAGCGCCTCCGCGCCGAGCAACGCGAGACGATCGTGCAGGGTCGCCGCGGTCTCTTCATCCGCGATCGCACAGCGCTGCTCGAGCACCACCGGCCCCGCGTCCATGGCCGGCACCATCCGGATCACGGACACGCCGCTTTCGTCGTCTCCGGCGAGCAGCGCACGGGCGATGGGTGCCGCGCCGCGCCAACGCGGCAACAGCGAGCCGTGGACATTGATCGCGCCCTGACGCGGGTAGTCCAGTACTTCGCGCGGGAGGATCTGCCCGAAGGCGACGACGATCAGCAGATCGAGCCCGGCCGGGCCGGCGACCGCTTCCAGATCGGGCACCGTCAGGTTATCGGGCTGGCGCACCGGGACGCCCGCTTCGACCGCGGCCTCTTTGACCGGCGGCGGGGTCAGCCGGCGGCCCCGGCCGGCCGGACGGTCGGGCTGGGTGAAAACGGCCACGAGTTCATGCCCCGAGTCGAGTACCGCCCGGAAAGCGGGCATGGCGAACTCGGGGGTGCCGGCGAATGCGATCCGCAGGGGTCGATTCATACCTGGCGGGCCAAACCCGTCAGCCCGCGGCGCGGCGGCTGTCGCCGTCGCGCCGCCGCTGTTTCAGCAGGCGCTTCTCAATGCGCTGACGCTTGAGCATGGACAGGCGATCGATGAACAGGCGGCCATCCAGATGATCCACTTCGTGCTGGATACAGACCGCCAGCAGACCGTCCGCCTGCAGTTCGTATGCGTTGCCGTCCCGATCCAGCGCGCGCAGGGTCACGCACTCGGGACGGGTCACTTTCTCGAACACGCCCGGGATCGACAGGCACCCCTCCTCGGAGGTTTCGCTGCCCTCCGGGGCGAGAATCTCCGGATTGATCAGCACCAGCGGATCATCCTTCGACTCGGATACGTCGATGACGGCGATCCGACGGTCGCTACCGACCTGGGTCGCAGCCAAACCGATTCCCGGCGCCGCGTACATCGTCTCCAGCATGTCGTCGACGAGCGCCCGCACCTCGTCATCAACGGCATCCACGGGAGCCGCCTTGTGACGCAGGTACGGATCCGGGTACTGCAAAATATCCAGTGTGGCCATGGGTTCCGAGCCGAATTTCAGGTAGATTTACAGGTCAAAGACTTAACTGCAGGATACCGCAGCGGCTTACTATGGGCACACCATGCCCGGTCGCGCGCCTACACCCGCAGCGGGTATTCTGGACAATAATGCGCTCGAATTCACGGCGCGAGGGAGAGACCGGTGACCGATCGACCGTCCATCGATGCGTTGCGTACCGCCCTGATTGCGCTGGCACTGGCACTGATTGCCGGCTGCGCATCGCAGAAACCGGAGCCGACCGACGAACCGGCGGCCGAACCCGCCCAATCGGAACCGGAGCCTGCTCTCAAAACCGAGCCCAAGGTCACCCGCGAGGACGTAAAACCCTCGCACCCCGTGCGTTATACCGTGAAACGCGGCGACACGCTCTGGGATATCGCGGCCATGTTCCTCCGCGATCCATGGGTATGGCCGGAGATCTGGAGTGTCAACCCGCAGATCGAGAACCCGCATCTGATTTACCCCGGCGACATCATCACGCTGGCCTTCCGCGACGGCGAGCCACGCCTGATCGTCGAACGCCCGGGCATGCCCGAGGGCGGCGACGGGTACGAGAAACTGGAACCGCAGGTCCGGGAGCGCTCGCTCGACGAAGCGATCCCGAGCATCCCCGCTGACGCCATCCGCCAGTTCCTGAACCGCCCGCGGGTGGTCACCGCCGAAGAGCTCGAGCGCGCGCCCTATATCGTCGGCAACTACGAAGGGCGCCTGATCAGCGGTGAGGGCAACGACGTGTTCGCGCGTGGATTCGAGGGCAGTGAGCCGGATGCCGACCGGTACAACGTCTATCGCCCGGGCGACCCGCTGCGCGAACCGGATACCGGTGAAATCCTCGGCTACGAAGCGCTCTATGTCGGCAAGGCGGCGGTGCGCCAGGGCGGCGACCCCGCGCGCCTGCACCTGACCGAGTCCACCCGCGAGATCCTGCGCGGTGACCGCCTGATGCCGGCGGACCGCCAGTTCGCACGCGGCGAATACATCCCGCGGCTGCCCGACGAGCGCGTCGACGCGCAGATCATCCAGCTCTTCGACGCCATCTCCCAGGTGGCGACCAACCAGGTCGTCGTCCTCAACCATGGCGAGACGGACGGGGCCGAGGTCGCCGACGTCCTCGCGGTCATGCAGAGCGGCGGCACCGTGCAGGACCCGTACGCCAGCGCTGAGGGCACGGAGACCGTCGAACTGCCGCCGCAGCGGGTCGGGACGCTCATGATCTTCCGGACCTTCGAGCGCGTGAGTTACGGACTCATCCTCGACGCCACCCAGTCGATCCGGCTCAACGACACCGCCACCAATCCCTGATCCCGGAGACTCCATGGAAGGTGTCGACGGCTGGCTGCGGATCGTCCATGCGCCGGGCGTGGAGCCCGTACGCGCGCGCGAACTGCTGGAACGATTCGGCTCGCCCGCCGGGATCGCCACGGCCTCGGGCGATCAGCTCGCGGCCGCTCGCATACCCGCCCCGGCGATCGAGGTGCTGCAGCGGCGCACCACGCCCGCCGGCATCGAGCGCGACCTGGAGTGGGCCGCGGCCGATCACGCCCGCTACCTGATCCCGCTCGACGACCCGCGCTACCCGGGCGCGCTCGCCGGTATCGGCGATCCGCCCCCGGTGCTGTACGTGCTCGGGGACCCCGAGGTCCTCAATATGCCGGGCCTCGCGGTCGTGGGTTCACGCCACCCCACCCCGTCCGGTCGCGAGACCGCATACGACTTTGCGCGCCACCTGGCCGGCGCCGGCCTCGTCATCGCCAGCGGCCTCGCACTCGGCATCGACGGCGCCGCCCACGAGGGGGCGCTGGCCGGCGGCGGGATCACCTGCGCCGTGGCCGGCACCGGCCTCGACCGGATCTATCCCGCCCGCCACGCCGATCTCGCGCGTCGCATCGCCGTCGAGGGGGCTCTCGTCTCGGAGCTGCCGATCGGCACCCGCCCCTCGCGCGAGGCCTTCCCGCGCCGCAACCGGATTCTGGCCGGGAACAGCATCGGTACGCTCGTGGTCGAGGCGGCCGTGCGCAGCGGCTCGCTGATCACGGCGCGACTCGCGCTGGAGCAGGGTCGCGAGGTATTCGCCATCCCGGGCTCGATCCACAATCCGGTAGCGCGGGGCTGTCACCGGCTGATCCGCCAGGGGGCAAAACTGGTCGAGACCGGGGATGACGTGCTGGAAGAAATCGCCAACCTGCTGGGCGACCATTGGCGCCTTGCGTCGCCCGCGGCCGCTGACGAGGATGTTCAGGAGAAAGGAGCCGGCGGGAGCGCGCCCTCCCATGCACAAGACCCGGAATACGGCCGCCTGCTCGCCTGCGTCGACTGGGAACCGCGCGGCGTGGATGAGCTCGCGGCGGCCAGCGGACTGGATACTTCGGCGGTCGCGTCCATGCTGCTGCGGCTGGAACTGGAGGGGGCCATACGGGTCGCGCCGGGCGGGCTGTATCAGCGGGCGTGAATGCCCCGTCATGCGGTCGGGATTGGAAATCCGCATCCACGCCTCTAGACTGACCCCCACTTCCGGCCCCGCCTCATCCCATGCGTGTCCGGATCCGCGCCCGCGCGCCGACTATTGAACGGTATCCATGGCCAGCAATCTCGTCATCGTCGAATCGCCCGCCAAGGGCAAGACCATCAAGAAGTACCTCGGCAAGGATTTCGAGGTCATGGCGTCCTATGGGCATGTGCGCGACCTCGTGCCGAAAGAGGGCGCGGTCGATCCCGAGCACGGCTTCGAGATGCACTACCAGGTCATCGAGCGCAACGAACGCCACGTGCAGGCGATCGAGCGGGCGCTGAAAAAGGCGGACCGGCTGGTACTGGCGACTGACCCGGACCGCGAAGGCGAGGCCATTTCCTGGCATCTGACCGAACTGCTGCGCGAGCGCAACAGCCTCGGCGACAAGGCCGTCGACCGGGTCGTCTTCCACGAGATCACCAAGGGCGCCATCCAGCAGGCCGTCGAGCATCCGCGCGGCCTCTCCATGGAGCTGGT
This sequence comes from Halofilum ochraceum, assembly GCF_001614315.2. Classification (NCBI taxonomy): domain Bacteria; kingdom Pseudomonadati; phylum Pseudomonadota; class Gammaproteobacteria; order Chromatiales; family Ectothiorhodospiraceae; genus Halofilum; species Halofilum ochraceum. The sequence continues at coordinate 95,054 of NZ_LVEG02000011.1, read as the reverse complement.
CAACGCGCAGCAGGCGCGGCGCGCGCTCGATTATCTGGTCGGCTTCAAGCTCTCGCCGCTGCTGTGGAAGAAGATCCGCCGCGGCCTCTCCGCCGGCCGCGTGCAGAGCCCCGCGCTGCGCATGATCACCGAGCGCGAGACCGAGATCGAGGCGTTCGTGCCGCAGGAGTACTGGTCGGTCGAGGCCGCGCTCGCGAAAGGCGAGGAGCCCGTCAGCGCCAAACTGGTACGCCTGGACGGACGCAAATTCGAGCAGTTCACGCTGACGGACGAGGATGGCGCCACGGCGGCGAAGGGCCGTATCCTCGACGCCGCGGATGGCGCGCTGATCGCGCAGTCGGTCGACAAGAAGCAGCGCAAGCGCAATCCCGCACCGCCGTTCACGACCTCCACCCTGCAGCAGGAGGCCTCCCGCAAGCTGGGCTTCTCGGCCTCGCGCACGATGCGCGTCGCCCAGTCGCTGTATGAGGGCGTCGATACCGGCGAGGGCCAGGTCGGCCTGATCACCTACATGCGGACCGACTCGGTCACATTGGCCGAAGATGCGCTCAATGAATTGCGCGAACTGATCGCCGGCCGCTATGGCGCGGACAACCTCCCCGAGAAGGCGCGCCGGTACAAGACCAAATCCAAGAACGCCCAGGAGGCGCACGAGGCGATCCGCCCGACCTCCGCGAAACGTCTCCCGGAGAGTATCCGCAACCGGCTGACCTCCGATCAGGCGCGCCTCTATGACCTGATCTGGAAGCGCACGGTCGCCTGCCAGATGATCCACGCCACCATGGACACGGTCGCGGTCGAACTGATCCCCGCCGGCAATGCCGTGGGAGCGAGCATAGCGCCCGACCGCGATCACGCCTTCCGCGCCACCGGCTCGGTCGTCCGTCACGCGGGCTTCATGACGGTCTATCGCGAGGACCGCGACGACAGTAAATCCGATCCCGACGCCGAACGGCGACTGCCGGAAATCGCCGAGGGCGATCGGCTGCCGCTGAACGACGTCGTGCTCGAGCAGCACTTCACGGAACCACCGCCGCGCTACACCGAGGCGAGCCTGGTCAAGGCACTCGAGGAATACGGCATCGGTCGGCCGTCGACCTATGCCAGCATTATCTCGACGCTGCAGGACCGCGAGTACGTCGAGATCGAGAGCCGGCGGTTTTTCCCGACCGATGTCGGCCGCGTGGTCGCGCGGTTCCTGACGAACCATTTCCACGATTATGTCGATTACGAGTTCACCGCTCGCCTGGAAGATGAGCTCGACGCGGTAGCCCGGGGCGAGCAGGACTGGGTGCCGCTGCTGGAAAGCTTCTGGGAACCGCTGCAGGAACGGATCGCGGAGAAACAGGAAACGGTCAGTCGCGAGGAGGCCATCCAGGCACGCGAACTCGGCACCGACCCGAAGACCGGACGGCCGGTGAGCGCGCGCATGGGCCGCTATGGCCCGATCGTGCAGCTCGGCACGCGCGACGACGAGGAGAAACCGAAGTTCGCCGGCCTGCGCCCCGGCCAGAAAATGGACACCATCACCCTGGAGGAGGCGCTGCCGCTGTTTGATCTCCCCCGCGACCTCGGCGAGACCGAGGACGGTGAAGAGATGCAGGCGAGCATCGGCCGCTTCGGCCCGTACGTGCGTTTCGGCAGCCGCTTCGTTTCGCTCAAGGGCGACGACGACCCCTATACGGTCACGCCGGAACGGGCCCGTGAACTCGTGCGCGAGAAGAAAATCGCGGACGCCAATCGCATCATCAACACGTTCGAGACCGACGATGGCACCACCGTCCAGGTCCTCAACGGGCGGTTCGGCCCCTACGTCACGAATGGTCAGAAGAACGCCAGCGTGCCGAAAGAAGAAGTGCCGGCGGAGCTCACCCTGGAACGCTGCCAGGAATTGATCGCCGCCGCACCCGATCGCAAACGCGGCAAAAAGAAAGCGGCGGCCAAAAAGGCCGCGGCGAAGAAGACGGCCTCGAAGAAAAAGAGCGCATCAAAGAAAAAAGCGGCCTCGAAAAAGAAGTCGAGTGCGAAGAAGAAGTCGGCCGCCAAAAAGAAGAGTGCCTCTAAGAAAAAGGCTGCCGCCAAGAAGAAAACGGCGGCGAATGCCGGCGGCACCAGCGTGGCGGCCGCTCGCAAACAGGCCTCCGGCGGCTGAGCACGGGCTTTGACGGACGCACCGGCGTACGATCGTGCAGTAGCGGCACTCCGCCGCGGCGGCATCGTCGCCTACCCCACCGAAGCGGTGTACGGCCTTGGCTGCGACCCGGCCAATGCCGCGGCGGTCGCCCGTCTGCTGGATCTCAAACAGCGTCCGCAGAGCAAGGGTCTGATCCTGATCGCCGCCGATGAAGCGGCGCTGCAGCCCTGGCTGGCGCCAATCGACGTGACGACCGAGGCGCGTATCGGCCCCACCTGGCCGGGACCGACGACCTGGCTGCTCCCGACCGCCGCGGATTGCCCGGAATTCCTGCGCGGTGAACACGAAACCCTGGCCGTGCGGGTGACCGCGCATCCGATCGCCGCTGCACTCTGTCGGGCGTGGGGCGGCGCCCTGGTATCGACCAGCGCCAACCGGAGCGGGGGCGAGCCGGTACGCGACGCCACGTCCGCCCGGGAACTGTTCGGCGCCGGTGTCGATGCCGTGGTTGAAGGCGCGGTCGGTGACCTTGACCGCCCAACCCCGATCCGCGACGCCCGCACCGGGCGAACCCTGCGCGAGTAAACCCATGAGCGAAACCATTCCGCGGGCCGCGATCCACGCGTGGCTGCTGGACCTGCAGGATCGTATCTGCGACGCCCTCGGTGGGCGCGATGGCACCCCGTTCGATCAGGATGAATGGCAGCGCGAAGCCGGTGGCGGCGGACGCAGCCGTGTCCTGAGTGACGGGCCCCTGTTCGAACGGGCCGGGGTGAATTTCTCCCATGTAATGGGTGACGCCCTGCCGCCGTCGGCCAGCGCGCAGCGCCCCGAGCTGGCCGATCGCCCGTTCGAGGTCATGGGCGTATCGCTGGTCGTGCATCCGCGCAGCCCGTACGTGCCGACCTCGCACATGAACGTGCGCGTATTCATCGTCGGCGATCCGGATGCGCCCGATGCCTGGTGGTTCGGCGGCGGTTTCGACCTGACGCCGTATTACCCCTTCGAGGCCGACTGCATGCACTGGCACGCCACCGCCCGCCGTGCATGCCGTGCCCTGGGCGACGACGCGTACCGTGAATACAAGCGCTGGTGTGACGAGTACTTCCATATCCGCCACCGCGGCGAGGCACGCGGGATCGGCGGCCTGTTCTTCGATGACCTGAACAGCCCCGACTTCGCCACCTGCCATCGCTTCTGGCAGGACGTCGGCGAGGGCTACCTCGATGCCTATCTGCCGATCGTCGACGCCCGCCGCATGTACACGTGGGGCGAACGCGAGCGCGACTTCCAGCTCTACCGCCGGGGGCGCTACGTGGAATTCAACCTCGTATACGACCGCGGCACGCTGTTCGGCCTGCAATCCAACGGCCGCACCGAATCGATCCTGATGTCGCTGCCGCCAGAGGTGCGCTGGCGCTACGACTGGCATCCCCAGCCCGGCACGCCCGAAGCCGAGCTGTACGACCGTTTCCTGCCGCCACGGGATTGGCTCGGGTTAGAGGAAAGCTGAAACGCTCGTCCGTCGGTTCTCGCCAAGGCGCCAAGGGCGCAAAGGAACGCAAAGGCAAGGAAAAGGCGGGATCACGCAGAGTCGCGGAGGTCGCAGAGCAAATCGGTGAAAGAGCAAGCCGAGGCCGTCACGCCTTTGTACTTCTCCGCGATCTCCGCGATCCCTGCGGCTCTGCGTGAGATCGTTTTTCCTTTTCAATGTGCCTTGGCGTTCCTTTGCGCCCTTGGCGCCTTGGCGAGAACCCCGGACGTGCATCCGCAGGAATCCATAACGCGGGGACGCGGAAGGCTGTCCCGGATACCCGATCCCACGGCAACGTACAGGGGTAAGGCATGCCCTCGGTTCAGGGCACCAATTGTCCCCGTGCATGGCGCTTGCGGGAACCGTATTGCGCCCCGGCACGCCACGGCTCACCATGGCGCGCCGGCTCGCGGCCGCCCGCCGCCGTAGCCCGATCGCAGCCAACATGAGGAGCCCCGCATGCAGCCCGTCGTCATCGTCGGTACCGGCCACGCCGGCTACGCCGCAGCCCGTGAATTCCGCAAACACGACACCACCACGCCGCTGGTGATGGTCACGGCGGACGACGGTACGAGCTATACGAAACCGATGCTCTCGAATGCGATGGCGCGCGGGAAGACGCCGGCGGAACTCGCCCAGGCCAGCGCCGAAGAAATGGGGCAACAGCTCGACGCCCGCATGATCACGCACGCGCGCGTCGCCTCGATCGACGCCCCGAACCGCCGCCTGCATCTCAGCGACGGCAGTGAACTGGAAGCGGCGAAGATCGTTCTGGGTATCGGTGCGAACCAGATCGATCCCCACCTGCCAGGCGAGGGCGCCGACGATGTCCTGGCGGTCAACGATCTGGACAGCTATGCGCAGGCGCGAGAAGCGCTCGAACAGGGGCACCGGGTGGTGCTGATCGGGGGTGGCCTGATCGGCTGCGAGTTCGCCAACGACTGGGTAAACGCGGGCTATGAGGTCACCATCATCGAGGCACTCGACTACCCGATGGGCCGGGCGCTCCCGCCGCAGGCGGGTACCGCCCTGCGCTCGGCGCTGACCGGGGCCGGCGTGAACGTGGTGACCGGCCGCAAGGTCACGGCGGTCGAGCGCGACGGCGATACCCTGGTGGTCGTCGATGACGCCGGCGAACGCCACCCGGCGGACGTCGCCGTGCGCGCCCTCGGCCTGCGCCCGCGCACCCGCCTTGCCGAGGACGCCGGTATCGAGGTCGGCAACGGGATCCGCACGGACCGCCAACTGGAAACCTCGGCGAGCGGGATCTACGCCCTCGGGGACTGCGCCGAGGTCGACGGCCTCGTCCTGCCGTTCGTGATGCCGATCAGCAACGCCGCGCGTGCGCTCGGCCCCACACTGGCGGGCACGGACACCGAGGTGCATTACCCGGTTATGCCGGTCATCGTGAAGACGCCGTGTTGCCCGATCCAGTTCTACGCGCCACCGACCGGCGTCGCGGGCGAGTGGCATGAGGAAGAGGCCGATGGCGGGGGAATCCGCGGCCTGTTCCACGATCACGAGGGGCAGGCGCGCGGGTTCGTGCTCACCGGTCCAGCCGTCGCCCAGAAGGCGGAGCTGGTAAAACAGGTCCCGGGCTGGTTCGATAACCGGTACTGATTACCGCGCGACCGGGGTGTTGCAGCCCCGGCCCGCATCCATGGGCGTTCGGAGACATTCAGGGGCCGGGGGCGTTACGGCACCGGTTCACCGATGATCCAGCTGATCCGATAGCGTCCGATATAGCCCCGCGCGGAGGTCGAGCCGGTCCGCCAGCGGTACCCCTCCCGGTCGAGCGAGGCCGCGAGGGTCGCCAGTTCCGCGGGGGTGTAGGTCCGCCAGCACGAAACGAAGGTATCCCAGGCGAAACACAGCGGCGCCAGCGGCAGGACATACGTGAAAAACAGCCGCCGCGCCGAACAGCGGGGAAGAAACGGCGTCAGCACGAAACTCGACAGGAGCATCGCCAGCGGCAGGGTCACCAGGCTCAGGGGCGTTCGCTCCTGGACTTCGAACGCGGCGATCGGGACGTTGCGCGCCGCGGCATCTCCGAGGATCCCACGCACCTCATCCGGATTGAAGTGGTGCAATGCGGTGAACAGCGTCCTGTATCCCGAGGGCGAATCGGGGCATGCCAGGGCGTCGACCGGCTCCTCGAGATAATCGATCGCCTCGCCCGAGCAGGCCCGCGCTCGCCGCAGCGCTGCCGGATCGGGGTGCAGATCCGTCAGCGTGACGTGATGGGGATGCCCGGCCGTCTCGTCGAGTATCGGCAACAATGCCGGGAACGGCCCACCGCCGCCGGAACACAGATCGACGATGTGCTCGTAGCCCGTGCGCCGCAGCGATTCACCCAGCACCGGGGCCACCGGCGGGAATGCCCAGCGGGCATGGAACGCGAGATGATCCGTCATGAAGCGGCGCAACACGGCCGGCAGCCAGCGCGCATCACCCCATTCGAACAGGTGCCGCCGCCGCAGGGATGGAATCCCTCGAACCCGGTCACCGGCTATCGCGATCGAAACGGTCATCTGACCCAACCCTCGGGCACGGTCACCCGGCGGCCGATGCACGGCCCCCAGGGGCCTGCTGTATCACCTGCGTACCCGCCGCGGCGATCAGACGCTGCGATCGCCTTCGAGACGATGCAGCCGCCGCCGCAGTTCCGCGAGTTCCTCGATCAGATCGAGTGCCAGCGCGGCACCGGCCGGCTCTACGCTGAGGTCCCGATGCAGGCGCACGGCGCGTTGCAACCGTATAAGCGAGTGCGGCGGAAACCGCCACTCGTTCGGTCGACGCCCCGCATGCGGTTCGATCACGCCTACCTCGACGAGTTCAATCACGTAGTCCGCTTCGATATCGCAGGCCTGGCAGAGTTCCCGCAGACCCACCGACTCGAGCGCCTCGAGCAGTTCCGCTTCGATTGGCGGTTCATCCCGTGTCATGCGGCCCTCCCGAACAGTCCGGCGCGGGGATCGAATGCCATCTGGTCGCGCATGCGTTCGTACAGCTCGCGATCTTCGTCGGACTCCGGTTTCGGCGCCACGATCCGCAGATGCAGATACTGGTCACCGGGCGGCGAACCGGGCAGTCCGCGGCCCTTGAGGCGCAGTCGCTGCCCGCTGCGGGCGCCGGCCGGGATACGCATATCCACCTCCCCGCCCAGGGTCGGCACCTTGACGGTCGCCCCGAGCGCCGCCTCCCATGGTGCGATGGGCAGATCGAGATGGATATCCCGCCCATCCGGCCGGAACAGCGCATGTGGACGCAGATGGATCTCGAGGTAGAGATCGCCGGCCGCGCCGCTGCCGACACCGCTACCGCCCTGACCGGACAGGCGGATCTGCTGGCCATCGGTGACCCCGGCCGGGATGCGGACATTCAGGCTGCGCGGACGTGCCTGCACGTTGCCACGGGCCGTCGTCTCCGACGATTGCAGGGTGATCGTGTGTTTACCACCGGTGTAGGCCGTCTCCAGCGGGATTTCCACCCGCGCGGTGTGGTCCTGTCCGCGCCCATGAAAACCGCCGGCGGGGCCACCGCCACGGAAGCCGCGCGCGCCACCACCGGCGGCGGCACGGCCGAACAGGCTCTCAAAGAAATCCGAGAACGCCCCGGCATCACCGCCGGTGAAACCGCCGCCACCGAAATCGAAATGCTGCTCCCAGTCAGGCGGCGGCCGGAAGTCCTGCCCCTGGTGGTGGCCCTGGCCGAGCTGGTCATAGGCGGCCCGTTTCTCCGGATCCTTCAGGACCTCGTAGGCTTCCTGCAGTTCCTGGAATTTCGACTCGGCGTCCGTCTCGCTGCTGACGTCGGGATGATATTTGCGCGCCAGCTTGCGATAGGCGCGTTTGATGTCATCGGCCGATGCATCGCGCTCGACGCCAAGGATGCTGTAGTAGTCCTTGTATTCCACGAGTACCCCGGACCTCCCTCGCTGGTATTCCGTGCGGATCGATTCGATAGTCTTCCCTGTAGATAGGTGCGGGTGGGGTTTGGTTCAAGCGGGAGGGAAGAAAGGGCTGAGGGCCAAGGGCCAAGGGCCAAGGGCCAAGGGCCAAGGATTGTGTAGACCTGCTTTGTCCGGCGCCCGTCATATTTCAGATGTGCACCGGCCTCCGCCGCCGGGGAATGCCGGCATTGCGCGGTGACATTGTCCGGGCCGGGATCCAACGTCGCGGACCGCGCAAAGCCGGCCTACGTCCTCGGTCCTCGGTCCTCGGTCCTCGGTCCTCGGCCCTTCGCCCTTGGCCCTTCGCCCTTGGCCCTTGGCCCTTGGCCCTTGGCCCTTGGCCCTTGGCCCTTCGCCCTTGGCCCTTGGCCCTTGGCCCTTGGCCCTTATTCGTTCAACCACCGCGCCGCATCGAGCGCGAAGTACGTCAGGATCCCATCGGCCCCGGCGCGCTTGAACGCCGTCAGGGCCTCCAGCGTGCAGGCGCGTTCTTCAAGCCAGCCGTGGCCGAAGGCGGCCTTGAGCATCGCGTATTCGCCGCTGACCTGGTAGGCGAACGTGGGGACGCCGAAGCCCTCCTTCACGCGGCGGATGACATCGAGGTAGGGCATGCCGGGTTTGATCATGACCATATCGGCGCCCTCTTCCAGGTCGAGAGCGACCTCGTGCAGTGCCTCGTCGGAATTGGCCGGGTCCATCTGATAGCTGTGCTTGCCGCCGCCGCCGAGGTTGCCGGCGGAACCGACGGCATCGCGGAACGGCCCATAGAAGTCGGAGGCGTATTTGGCCGAGTAGGCCAAGATCCGCGTATTGCGATGACCATCCGCCTCGAGTGCGGCGCGGATGCTGCCGATACGGCCATCCATCATGTCCGAGGGGCCCACCACATCGGCCCCGGCCTCGGCGTGCGAGCGGGCCTGACGGACGAGCGCTTCGACGGTCTCGTCATTGACGACGTACCCCTCGGCATCGGTCAGGCCGTCCTGGCCGCTGGCCGTGTACGGATCCAGGGCCACGTCGGTCATCACGCCGAGGGCGGGCAAGGCCTCCTTGAGCGCGCGCACCGCGCGCTGGACCAGTCCCTCGGGATCCCACGCGGCCTCGGCGCCAGGGCTCTTGCCTTCCGGCCCGACGACCGGGAACAGCATGATCGCAGGAATGCCGAGCCGCTCCGCCTCCCGTGCCGCCTCGACCAGACAGTCGATCGACAGCCGCTCGACACCCGGCATCGAGGGCACCGGCTCACGTTCGCCCTCGCCCTCGCGCACGAACACCGGCCAGATAAAGTCCGCCGGCGTCAGCGTATGCTCGCGCATCAGGCGTCGCGAGAAGGCGTCACGCCGCATCCGGCGCATGCGCGTATGGGGGAACGGGCCGCGCTGGCTGGGATAATCGGTCACGACGGCAACTCCCGCGGCACAATGGATGTGCCAGTGTAACCGCGCGCTGCCGGGACTGCCCATGCGGGCGCTGGACATCGCGCCGGACCGCTGCAACGATCCGGCCTCTACCCATCGCCCCGGAGTCGTCGCGATGCCCAGTGACCGTTACGCGGTGATCGGCCACCCGGTCAGCCACAGCCTCTCGCCGACGATCCATACACGGTTCGCCCGACAGACCGGCGAAGATCTGGAATACGGCCGGCTCGAGCCGCCGGAGGACGGCTTCGCCGAGGCGGCGACGGCTTTCTTCGCGGACGGCGGCCTCGGCCTCAACGTGACCGTCCCCTTCAAGGCGGAGGCCCGCGCCTGGTGCGACCGCGTGAGCGACCGCGCCCACCGCGCCGGCGTGGTCAATACACTGACCCTTCAGCCAAACGGCTGGGTGGCCGGCGACAACACGGACGGTGTCGGGCTGGTGCGCGATTTGACGGTCAATCTCGATATCGGACTCGCCGGCGCGCGGATCCTGCTGATCGGCGCCGGCGGCGCGGCCCGGGGCGTGCTCGAGCCGCTGCTCGGGGAAACGCCGGCCGACATCGTGATCGCCAACCGCACGCCCGCGCGGGCCGAGGATCTTGCCGGCGAGTTCGAGGCCGACGGCCCCGTGCGTGGCTGCGGATTCGAAGCGCTGGATCACGAACCCGCGTTCGACGTTATCATCAATGCCAGCGCGGCCAGTCTTGGCGGCGCCGTGCCCCCGATCCCGGCTACGGCGGTCGCCCGTGGCGGCAGCGTGTATGACATGATGTACGGAGCGAAGGCCGAGCCGTTTCTTTCGTGGGGCCGCGAGTCCGGTGCCACAACGGCCGCCGACGGTCTCGGGATGCTGGTCGAGCAGGCGGCCGAGTCGTTCCTTGTCTGGCGCGGCATCCGGCCGGAGACCACGGCCGTTCTGGCGGCCCTGCGGGCCGATGCCGGGGCTTGATCCCGCGGCAGACTCGACGCTGGGCGGCCGATCATTCGTGACCGCAAGGTGCAATACATTGCGCGTATTTTTGCCGTATTCGTCATTGCAAACCCCCGGGACCGTCCCTATACTCCCGCGATTCGATAGCCGGGGCGGGTTGCAAGCCCCGCCCGCGACGCCATCCATACGGAATGCATCATGAGCAACACTGCTGAATCCAAAGGCGATACCACCGATCTCCCGACCGAGGAAGAACTCCTCAACTCGTCGGAAGAGGAATACATGGACGAGCGCCAACTGGAATACTTCCGACGGGTGCTGCTGGCCCAGCGCGCGGAAATCGAGGCCGATATCGAACGCGCCCGAGGCGAATTGTCGACCGGTGAAAACGAACCGGACGAACTCGACCGTGCGTCGGCCGAGGAAGAGCGGTGGCTGAGCCTGCGTATCAGCGAGCGTGAGGGTAAGCTGCTGAAAAAGATCGACGAGACCCTGCAGCGGATCGACGAAGGCGAGTACGGCTATTGTGAGGACACCGGGGAGCCGATCGGCATCCCCCGCCTGCTGGCGCGACCGACCGCGACTCTGTCCGCGGAGGCGAAGACACGCCGCGAACAGCTCGAGAAGACCCACCGCCAGCAGGGCTGACGGCCTCGTAGTCACACGGTGGCGGAACCGTTCGGGTCCGCCACCGTGTCATCCGCGCCGGTCCCGAGGGTCGAGCGGCCCGCCGCTCGAGTCCCCTGAAGCGGTTACCTGCCGATGCACACGGGTGAGCGTGGGCCGTTGCAATAACGGGCCGGGAACACCCTCAGCCCGCGTAATCCGGCTCGTTCCCCGGCTTCCACTTGATGTTGCAGCCCATGCTGGGCAACTGTTCCTGCGGCATCGGCGTATCCTCGAGAATCGCATCGACCGCCCCCCGCAGATCGGCCCCGGTGACCGGCTCATCGTTCCCCGGCGTCGCGCCATCGAAGCGCCCCCGATACACGAGTTCGTGGTCGGCGTTGTAGAGGAAGAAATCCGGGGTGCAGGCCGCTCCGTAGGCCCGGGCGACCTCCTGCGTTTCGTCATAGAGATAGGGGAAAGTGAACCCCGTCTTCTTCACGAGTTCCGTCATTTTCTCGGGATGATCCTCACTGTATTTGGTCACGTCGTTCGAGTTGATCGCGACGACGGCCAGGCCACGCTCCTGATATTCGTGCGCGAACGTGGCGAACACGTCCTTGATATGCAGTACGAACGGGCAGTGATTGCAGATGAACGCGACGAGCAGCGGCTGACCCTCATAATCGCTGCGCGAAACCATGCGGAACGTGGCCGGTTCCAGCAGCGTGAAGTCGGGCGCGGGGGTGCCGAGTTCGACCATCGTCGATGGGGTTTTCGCCATGGGTTGCACTCCGGAATGGGTGTGTTACTAAGCTTCCATGAAGTATTGTCAGGCCTCAGAGCCATTGCGCTGTTGGCTGGCAAGGCGCGCGAGCGAAAGCGTGCTGCCGGCACGTTGAGCGAGCGCAACGCCGCCAGCCGGCAGCGCAATGGCTCCCTGCGGGCGCGTGCCCGGGCCGCCGTGCCGGCGTTACTCGTCGGTCATGTGGTAGCGCCACACTCCCTCCTCGTGCCTTGTCACGGCGGCCCGGGCACGCGCTGAGACCTCACAATACTTCATGGAAGCTTAGCAAGGATGATGTGGGGCCCGGCGGGCCCGGACGCAATGCCGCGCCACGCCGGCCTGCGACCGTCCGGGTCCACCGGCCGCTCAGTTGCTCAGGATGATCCCGAAGCCGAAGTTCACCCCGGAGCCGCGTTCGCGGCGGGTCTGCTCGGGCCAGAGTTCGAATGCCTCGGCCTCGACCACCGGAAACGTATACTCGGCCTCGTCGATCCGGCCCGTTTCCGTGCCCTGGACACGGCCACGCACGGTGAAGCGCCGACCGGCACCGTAGACGGCGGTCTCGAGGTACCCGTCGACATAGGCCCGGAAACGCCCCAGCGACGCCGCGTCGGTGTCGGGCCTCTGCGTGCGTTCCGATACCGGATACGCCACGATCTCCAGGCGCGTGCGTTCGGGCAGATTGCGGGCATCCGCGATCACGCCACCCCAGAGCACGGTGCGGCCCGTGGTCGCTTCGGGATCCTCTCTCACGGCCGCCGGGCGCAACTCGGCATCGACGCCCTCGGTCGCCAGGGGCGCACTCGCGCAGCCGGCCAGTGCCAGTAACAATACGATGGAATACAGCGTGCGTACGACCATGCGTCATGGCCTCCGGCCGCCATGCGGCCGCCTGATGGATTCGCCCTGCGGTGTGCGGACGGTATAGTGACGCTCCGCGAACGGGGGATTCGATTTGATGGGATGGTACCGGAACTGGCGGCGGAACCGTATCCTGCGCCGCGATGGCCTCAGCGACCGCGACTGGGAGATGTTGATCCAGCGGGTCCCGGCCGTCGCGCGATACGACCCGCACACGCGCGGCCGGCTGCGCGAACTGGTGGTCCTGTTCCTCCACGAGAAATCGATCGAGGCGGCCGGCGGGCTGGAAATCGGCGACGACACGCGCCGCCTGATCGCGTTGCAGGCCTGCATCCCGATCCTCGGCCTCGGTCTCGAGTGGTACCGCGGCTGGCGCTCGGTCATCGTCTACCCGGGCGACTTCTTCGTCCACGATCGCTACACCGATGACAGCGGCGTCGTCCACGAGGTGGAGGAGGCGCGCTCGGGTGAGGCCTGGCCGGACGGACCGGTGATCCTGTCCTGGACGGACACCGACGAGGACGCGAATGTCGTGATCCATGAGTTCGCGCATAAACTGGATATGGTGAATGGCAGCGCCAATGGCATGCCACCGCTGCACGCCGACATGGAACGCGGCGAATGGACGACCGTTTTCACCCGGGCGTACGACGATTTCCGCGCGCGGTTCGAGCACGATGAGCCACTGCCGTTCGACGAGTACGCGGCCACCGACCCGGCCGAGTTCTTCGCCGTCGTGAGCGAGGTGTTCCTGTTGACGCCGGACCGTGTGCGCGATGCGTATCCACGCGTCTACACGCAGTTGTGCGCCTTCTACCGTCAGCACCCTCGGACCCTGTAAACGGGGCGTGGGCGCCTCCGTATGGCCGAAACAGTGTGCCGGCACGAAACACGCATGGACCACGGGAACCGCGATGCGACGCCATAACCTCGCCGCCCTGATGCTCCTCGCCCTGCTGCCCGCCGGTGCCGCGCACGCCGGCCTGGTGGTCGAGAGCACGAGCTCCGTGAACGGACCACAGACGTTGACGGTCGCCGACGAACGGGTGCGGATCGAGCCGGCCCGGGCGGGCGCACCCGCCATGCTGTTCGATGCGGGGCGCGGGCGGCTCGTGCTGCTGAACCGCCCGGCGAGCCAGTACAACGTGATCACCGTCGAACGCCTGGACGCGCTCGAGAAGCGGGTCACTGAGCAGCGGGAGCGCATGCGGCGCAGGATCGAGGAAACCGAAGGCGAGGACCGGCAACGCCTGCAACGGCGGCTCGAACGCCTGCCGCGGGTCGATGGCCCCGCCGCGATCCGGATCGAGAGGGGCGGCGAGCGCACGCGGATCAACGGTTTCGACTGTGAACAGGCCAGCGCAACGGAGGCCGGGGAAGACACGCATCGCCTGTGCATCAGCCGCGTAAGCGAGCTCGGGCTGACCGAAACGACCACCGCTACGCTGCGGGCCCTGTTCGATTTCCTCGCGCGCATGCGCAACCTGCTCGGCAGCGGCACGGCACCGTTCGACGCCCGCGTGCTGCAGGCGACGCTCGGACAGACCAACGCCTTCCCGGTGCGTATCGAGCGCAGCGTTGACGGCTCGAACTGGACGGTTCGCGAGATCGAAACGGCCGACATCCCGGCCGAGCGTTTCGAAGTGCCCGCGGATTTCACGGAAGGCGCCCGCCTGGGCGGGGAGTGACGGCAGTTCAGTCCGTGGCGCCCGTTCCGTCGCCAGCCGGGGGCGCACCCAGCCACGCCGCTATGACGTCCACCGTATAACGGATCTCGTCTTCCGTGAGCGCCCGCCCCGCCGGGATGCCATGCCATTTGCGCAGGCAGCCCCGGCAACAGGTCGCGGTCGCGTGCTGGGCGACGAAGACCGGGTGCCCACGCATGGGGGTCTGACGGCCGTCGTTCTTCGGCGCCGCCGGGGCGAGACGGGCACCGACGAACTCGTACGCGTGGGTGCGCAGCGTCGGGATCCCCCGGTCGGCCGCATACGCCGCGTCGCGTTCGTTCAGCCGGAACCGGCTGCGAAAACGCGAACGCGCCAGCCGCGTGCGCAACTCGTCCCACGCCTCGCGGTCGAGCCCGGATGAGCCTGCATCGTGATCGTTCATTGCCGTACGATGCTGCGATGATCCTCCCGACGTGACAAGGCAGGCTGATGGAGACACTCCCCGATTACCTCGACCACGCTCTGGACCTCGTCGTCATCGGCCAGAATCCCTCACCGGCCTCGATCGCGCGCCAGTGCTATTACGGCAACCCGCGCAACCGCTTCTGGCCGGCGATGCGCGGCGCCGGCCTCGTGCCGGAAGACTTCACGCCGGACGCGGACGGCTTCCGCTGGCTGCTGGATCACGAACGGATCGGTTTCACCGACGTGGTGAAGAAACCGACGCCCGGTGCCGGAGATCTCAAGGCGAGGGACTTCCGCGAGTGGGCCCCCGTGCTCGACGGACACCTGAACCGGTACCGGCCACGCATCGCCTGGTTCAACGGCAAGGGCGTCTACCAGAGCTACCTGCGCTACGGCCACGGCGTGAAACCCGACGCCATCGAACTCGGCGAACAGCCCGAAACGCTCGACGGCATCCATGTCTTCGTCACCCCCAATCCCAGCCCGGCCAACGCCGCCTTCAGCCTCGACGTCCTGACCGAGTGGTACCGGGGTGTGGAGCGGTTACGCCGGCGCGTGAAAGACGGGAACCACGAATGAACACGAATGCACACGAATGGGGCTTGAGGGGCATTACGCGCTATGGAGCTTCGCTGACAGCGGTGGGAACGGGATCCCCGGATAAAGAACCACAGATGAACACAGATGAAAGTCAGAAGCGATCGGCTGGAAATCGCTGTTGCGTGAACTCAATCGACCGCCCTGCTTTTGATCTTATCTGTGTTTATCTGTGGTGCTCGAACCCCACGTCAGTGCCCTCGCGCTTTCAGCGAAGCTCCTGATACCTCACCGGGCCCTGCGGCAGCATTCGTGTGCATTCGTGTTCATTCGTGGTTCCGGTCTTTCATTCGTGGTTCTTCCCTTCGCCAGCGTGGCGCGCGGCCACTTCGGTGTAGTGGTTGGCGGAGTATTTCAGGAGGCGGTATTCATCCTCGGTGAGTTCGCGGTGGGCCTTGGCCGGGGTGCCGACGTAGAGCCAGCCGGATTCGAGTTCTTTCCCCGGCGGCACCAGGGCGCCGGCGCCGATGATGACGTCATTGCGCACGACAGCGCCGTCCATGATGATCGCGCCCATGCCGACCAGGACGCGGTCCTCGATCGTGCAGGCGTGGACGATGGCGCGGTGGCCGACGGTGACATCGTCGCCGATGGTGGTGGCATGGCCACCCGGGCTGAATTCGCCGTCGTGCGCAACGTGGACGATTGTGCCGTCCTGGATGTTCGTGCGTTCACCGATGCGGATGATGTTGACGTCGCCGCGCAGCACACACTGCGGCCAGACCGAACTCTGCGCGCCGATCGTGACATCGCCGATGACGGTCGCGTCGGGGTCGACATACGCGTCGTCGGCGATGAACGGGTCGATGTCTTCGAAGGTGCGTAGCGTCATGGGGTGATCACGACCGCTCATTTGAGCGTGACGAGCTCCTCGCTGCTGGTCGGGTGGATGGCCACGGTGGCATCGAAGTCCGCCTTGGTGGCGCCCATGCGCACGGCGACGGCGAAGCCCTGCATCATCTCGTCGGCGCCGTGCCCGAAGATGTGGCAGCCGACCACGCGTTCCTCCGCGCCGACACAGACGAGTTTCATGACGGCCGGCGTCTTGTGCGCGGTGAGCGCGTGGTACATCGGCGTGAACCGCGTGCGGTAGATGCGCAGGTTCTCTTCGCCGTGCGCCTCGCCGGCCTCGGCCTCGGTCATCCCGACCGTGCCGATCGGCGGGTGCGTGAACACCACCGTGGGGATGTTTTCGTATTCGAGCCGGGCCTCGGGCTGGCCACCGTACAGGCGATCGGCGAGTTTGCGGCCGGCGGCGATGGCGACCGGGGTCAACTCGAAGCGCCCACAGACATCACCGAGCGCATGGATGCCGTCGATGTTCGTGTCCTGCCAGTCGTCGACCGGGATGGTGCCGTTATCGGCGAGTTCCACGCCTGTATGCTCGAGACCCAGATTCGCCGTCCGCGGGCGCCGGCCCACGGCCCAAATGACCTCGTCCAGTCCCGCGATGCTCGCATCGTCGCCCTGCAGGCGCAGGCCATCGCCCTCGCGCTCGATCGATTTCGGCGGCATCCGCTTGTGGATCTCGATGCCGTCCTCCGCGAGCGTTTCCATCAGCGCGCTGCCGAGATCGGCATCGAAGGAGCGCAGCGCGGCATCCCGGCGCAGGACCAGATGGGTCTCGGCGCCAAGCGCGCGCAGCATGCCGGCGAGTTCGACGGCGATATACCCGGCACCGATCACGGCGACGCGTCGCGGGCATTCGGTAAGCTCGAAGAAACCATCCGAGGTGATACCGAGATCGGCCCCCGGGATGTCCGGGACGACCGGCTCACCGCCGACGGCGATGACTATACGATCGGCGTCGTAACGCGAACCATTGACCTCCACGGTCCGACGATCGACGAAGCGGGCGCGGCCACGGATATGCGTGACGCCATCCTTGTCGAGATTGCTCGCGTAAATGCCGTTGAGGCGTTCGATGTAGGTCGCCCGCTTCTCGACCAGCGCGGACCAGTCGTGACTGCGGACATCGATATCGAAACCGTACTCGGCCGCATCACCCAACCCGTGTGCGAGGGAGGCGGCATACCACATCACCTTCTTCGGCACGCAGCCGCGATTGACGCAGGTGCCGCCGAGGCAGTCGAACTCGACCACAGCCGTGCGAGCGCCGTGCTGGGCGGCCCGCCGCGCGGTCGCCAGACCGCCGCTGCCACCGCCGATGACGAGCAGATCGTAGTGTTCGGTCATGCGTGTCTCCGAGGCCGGATTGCAGGTGCGAGGCGCCCGGGATCGACCCCTCCGGGCGAGCCCGAGAGGGTACCTCCAAGTGGCGTTCGGTGACAGTGGTGCGGCGGGGGCATACCGATTACCGTGCGTCACCGACCCGCAATGCGGTCACGATCGCGAGCAAGCTCGCGATGCAATCCGCACGACCGATCGTTCGCCCTGACGCTCGAGAGAATCCCCGGCACCCCGGTCCGCCGCCCTGCCCGCCCCTGCTAGACTGACGCCCCGCTCCCGGAGGTGAAGGTGAACCATGGCATTGCGCGCGCGACTCGCGGAATTCGGTCAACACCCGACGTTCGGGCCGATGCTCGAACGCCTGCGCCAGTACGCATTGCTCACCCGTATCGATCGGCCGATCGGCACCTATCTGCTGCTCTGGCCGACCCTCTGGGCGCTTTGGCTGGCGGCGGAGGGCGTACCCGACCTCTACGTGCTGTTCGTCTTCGTCCTCGGTACGTTCCTGACCCGGGCGGCCGGCTGTGCGATCAACGATTTCGCCGACCGCGGCATCGACGCGCACGTGCAGCGAACCTCGGGCCGACCGCTGGCGACCGGCGCGATCCGCAGCTGGGAGGCGCCCGCGCTGGCCGCGGTTCTGCTGCTGATCGCATTCGCACTGGTGCTGACGCTGAACCGCCTGACAATCTACCTCGCGTTCGGGGCGGCGATCCTGGCCGCGATCTATCCGTTCTCCAAACGCTTCACCCACCTGCCCCAGGTATTCCTCGGCGCCGCCTTCTCGTGGGCGGTCCCCATGGCCTTCGCCGCCCAGACCGGCAGCGTGCCGCCGATTGCCTGGCTGGTGTTTACCGTCAATCTGCTCTGGACGGTGATGTACGACACGATCTATGCGATGGCGGACAAGCCCGAGGATCTGAAAATCGGCGTGAAATCGACGGCCATCCTGTTCGGCGACTACGACCGCCATATGGTCGGCGTGCTGCAACTCCTGACCGCGGTCGGCCTCGCCATGATCGGCCTGCGGTTCGAGCTCGGCGGCTTCTATTCTGCAGGCGTGGTGGTCGCGGTCGCGCTGTTCGGGTATCAGCAGTTCATCATGCACGACCGCGTGCCGGCGCACTGCTTCCGCGCGTTCCTGAACAACGCGTGGGTCGGGTTTGCGGTTCTGCTGGGCATCGTCCTGGACTACGCCGTCAGCGCCGCCTGAAGGGGTGTCTCCGTCGCCGTCAGGCGAATGCCGGCATTGCGCGGTAAATCGCCCCGGCTGGTAGCCAGCGCAGCGGACCGCGCAAGGCCGGCCTACGTCTACACCTTCGCCTGAGCGCCCAGTGGCCCGTTACGCCCGGGCCACCGCCAGCACCCGGACGCCGTCGGCGCCGGCGCGGAGCAGTGTCCGGCTGGCTTCGCGCACGGTGCTCGCGGTCGTCACCACGTCATCGACGAGCAGCACGGTGCCGGTCACCGGCTCATGCCCCGGCGCGAACACGCCACGGACATTCGCGCGACGTCGATCGGCCGGCAGATCCATCTGGGCCGGGGTGGCCCGGGCGCGGCACAGACCATCGGCGACCAGCGGCACCGCCAGCGCCCGCGCGACCGGCCGCGCGATCTCCACGGCCTGATTGAATCCGCGCTCCAGCAGCCGCCCGCCGTGCAGGGGGACCGGCACCACCGCACTCACGGGCGGCGGGGCCTGGGCGATGTTATCCGCGAGCAGTTCCCCGAGCAGGCGCCCGGCGGCGAGATCCCGGTGGAATTTCAGACGGCGTACACACCAGTCGATGGGGGCCGCATAAGCGAACGGGACCTCGATGGCCGTGAACGGCGGTGGACGCCACAGACAGGCGCCGCAGACGGTCAGATCGGGTAGTCCGGACGCCGTCGCCGGCAGCGCCTCGCCGCAGCGCCGGCATGCCGCCACGATCCGTGGCAGGTCCGCATCGCATCCGGGGCAGAGCGCCCGGCCGCGCCATCCCCGATTACCGCACAGCAGGCAGCGCGGCGGGAACCAGCGTGTCATCCATGACATGGTCAACCCCTGACTTGGCCCCGAGGTTGACAGTGACGGGGCCGCCCTCAATCATTACACGTATTGTTGCGGCCGGCCCCCGGCGGGGCAAGCGCCTCCTCCGCAACCATCCCGATCAAGCATCCATGGAGTCACGCATGTCCGAACCGGCCGCCCTCCGTCACGACTGGACCCGCGAGGAAGTCGAGGCGCTCTATGCGCGCCCGCTCAACGATCTGCTGTTCGAGGCGCAGAGCGTCCACCGCCAGCATTTCGATCCCAACCGCGTGCAGATCTCCACGCTGCTGTCGGTAAAAACGGGCGCATGCCCGGAGGATTGCGCCTACTGCCCGCAGAGCGTCCATCACAACACCGGGCTGGAGCGCGAGCGTCTGCTGCCGGTCGAGGAGGTCGTCGAAGCGGCGCGGGCGGCGAAGGATCAGGGCGCGACACGTTTCTGCATGGGCGCCGCCTGGCGCAACCCGACCGACCGCAATCTCGAGCGCGTGATCGAGATGATCCAGGCGGTGCGCGATCTCGGCATGGAGACCTGCGTCACGCTCGGCATGCTGCGCGAGGAACAGGCCAAACGCCTCGCCGAGGCCGGCCTCGACTACTACAACCACAATCTCGACAGTTCGCCCGAGTACTACGAACGCGTGATCTCCACCCGCAGCTACGCCGACCGCCAGCAGACGCTGAAGAACGTGCGCGACGCCGGCGTGAACGTGTGCTGCGGCGGCATCGTCGGCATGGGCGAGGACCAGAACGACCGCGCGGGCCTGCTGGTGGAACTGGCCAACCAGGAAGTCCATCCCGGCTCGGTGCCGATCAACATGCTGGTGCAGGTCCCGGGCACGCCGCTCTACGGGGTCGAGCGCCTCGATCCGCTCGAATTCGTCCGCACCATCGCCATCGCGCGGATCATGATGCCGCAGTCGTACGTGCGCCTGTCCGCGGGGCGCAACGAGATGTCAGATGAGACCCAGGCGATGTGTTTCTTCGCCGGCGCCAACTCGATCTTCTATGGCGAGCAGCTGCTGACCACCGAGAACCCGGAAACGGAACACGACCAGGCCCTGTTCGCGCGCCTGGGGATCGAGGCCGAGACGGTCGAGCGTGAACGCGCCGATGGGCCATCGTGCCCGGCCGCGACGGCCGAAGCCGAGCCGGCGTCCTGAGGACGGCGCTCCAGGGGCCATTGTCAGTGGATGTGGTTGATCCGGGCTCGACGTTTTTCACGCAGAGCGCGCGGAGCGACGCAAAGGCGCGAAGACGGCAAAGGAAGGACCGCACAGGTCGGGATGCAAGCAAGGAGAGGCGCAGAATCCCGGCACATCGCAGGCCCGGTGGGCATCATGGCGTGAGCACCCGTGGGAACGGCGCCATCGCGAGCAAGCTCGCTCCTACAGGAGAATTTGCACCGCGGTGGCAGGATTCATGCAGGAGCGAGCTTGCTCGCGATGAACATCCCCGGCGTCCGAGGCCGATACCACATCAACAAGGCCCCACGCGGATCACGCAGTCCCCACAGGAATCGGCCACCGGTTTCCCCTCCCCCGTCTGGCGCGCCGAGCATCGCAGCGAGCGCCGGACCAGGCCGCGAAGCGGGACTCGCCAGGACGGCGAGTCCGCGCAGTCGGCACACGGACGTGCCGTCTGCGCGCCCCGGCTGTCGCGAGAAGCACAGGGGCACCCCGCTGTGATCGGCCCGGTTACTGGTGCGGCATGGCCGAGCGGTGAGGCATCACGGTCTTCCCGAAGCAATCAGGATTCCCGGCCGATCGCAGCGGGGCGCGCCAGCCAGGGCACGCTTTCTTTGCTTCCTTTCTTTTCGTGCAAAAGAAAGGAAGTCGCCCGCGGCCAGCGGGCGAAACCCGAACCACATCGCCAGCCGGCACGAGCCGGAAACGATACCGCCGTGGGGGCGGTAGAAAGGCTGTTCACGCCGACACCGTGTGTCGGGCTAAAGCCCGACCTACGCCCGTATCAATGCCCGTGTCAGCGCCCTGGACAGCCGCCCGGCCACGCTGACCAAAACCACCATGCGTGACCTCAAACCCGCTCTCGACAAGCGCCGGGAAGACCGCCTGTACCGGGCCCGACGGGTTGCAGAGTCCGCCCAGGGCCCGGAAATGGTCCTGGACGGCGAACGCGTCATCACCTTCTGCAGCAACAACTACCTCGGCCTCGCCGGCGACGAGCGGATCGCCAATGCGCTGGCCGAAGCCGCCCGGCAGTGGGGCGCGGGCAGCGGCGCGGCCCATCTGGTCAACGGCCATGCACGGCCGCATCACGAACTCGAGGACGCCCTGGCGGCCTTCACCGGCCGCGAGCGCGCCCTGCTGTTCTCGACCGGTTACATGGCGAATCTGGGCGTCGGCACGGCGCTGCTGGCGCGCGGGGACTGCGCCTTCGAGGACCGCCTGAACCACGCCTCCCTGATCGACGCCGGGTACCGGCCGCATGTCGGCTTCCAGCGCTACCGCCATAACGATGCCGCCGATCTCGACCGGCGGCTCGCACGCGTGGAGTCCGAGGAAAAACTGGTCCTCACCGACGGCGTGTTCAGCATGGACGGCGACATCGCCCCGTTGCGCGACCTCGCGGGCGTCTGCGGGCGTCACGATGCCCGCCTGGCGGTCGACGACGCCCACGGGATCGGCGTGCTCGGTGAAGGTGGGCGCGGCAGCGTGGCCGCGGCCGGCCTGTCGGCGGCCGAGGTCCCGGTGCTGGTGGGCACCCTCGGCAAGGCCTTCGGCACGGCGGGCGCCTTCGTGGCCGGCGACAACGACCTGATCGAGACGCTGATCCAGTCCGCGCGCACGTATATCTACACCACGGCAACCCCGCCGGCCGTCGCCGCGGCGACGCTCGAAAGTCTCCGCATCGTCGAGGCGGCGGACGACCGCCGGGCGCGGCTGACCGGTCTGATCGATCGTTTCCGCGCCGGAATCGCCGAGCTCGACGCCGAGCCGATCGACTCGCGCACGCCGATTCAGCCCCTCATCGTCGGCTCGGCCGAACGCGCACTGGCGGTATCCGAGGCCCTGCTGGCCGAGGGGCTGCTGGTCACCGCGATCCGCCCGCCCACGGTGCCCCCGAACACCGCCCGCCTGCGCGTCACGCTTTCGGCAGCCCATGAGGAGGCGCACGTCGACCGGCTGCTGGAGGCGCTGCAGCGCCACCTGGCGGGCCATGCGGGGAGTTCGGTTACTCTCTGAGCGAACTGCCCGCCCGGCCCACCAGCAATGCCATTGTCATAAAACGTCCATCTCGCGCGCGCTATACTGGTGGCGTACGCCACAGGAGTTCCCCGATGGGAGAGGCCCCCGCCCGCATTGAACAGCCACCCGCGACCGAGTGGGATCCCCAGGACCCCGCTCTCTTTATCAATCGTGAACTGAGTCTGCTCGAGTTCAATCACCGGGTGCTGGAACAGGCCAAGGACACGACCAACCCGCTGCTCGAGCGGCTTCGGTTCCTGTGTATCTCCAGCACCAACCTCGACGAATTCTTCGAGATCCGGGTCGCCGGGCTGATGCAGAAGGCCGAAGTCGGCGCGATCCAGGTCGGCGCCGACCAGATGCAGCCAACGGAGGTCCTCGCGGCGATCGGCGAGCGCGCCCATGAGCTGGTCGACGAGCAGTATCGGGTGCTCAACGACATCCTGATCCCGCAGCTCGCCGACGAGGGTATTCGCTTCGTCCGCCGCAGCGAGTGGACCGAAGATCAGGAGCGGTGGCTGCGCAATTATTTCGAGAACGAACTGCTGCCGGTGATCAGCCCAATGGGACTCGACCCGGCGCACCCGTTCCCGCGCATCCTGAACAAGTCGCTGAATTTCATCGTTTCGCTGCGGGGGAAGGACGCCTTCGGGCGCAGCGGCGGCACCGCCATCGTGCAGGCGCCCCGCGCCCTGCCCCGCGTCATCCAGCTGCCGCCCGGCGAGGAGGGCAACGGCTGCCACGACTTCGTCTTCCTGACCTCCGTCATCCACACCTTCGTCGAGCAGCTCTTCCCCGGCATGCGCGTGCGCGGGTGCTACCAGTTCCGCGTGACGCGCAACTCCGACCTGTTCGTCGATGAGGAAGAGGTGGACGATCTGCTGCTGGCGCTGGAAGGCGAGCTCGCCTCGCGGCGCTACGGCGACGGCGTGCGCCTGGAGATCGCCGACAACTGCCCGGACGACATGGCGGACTTCCTGCTGCGCAAGTTCGAGCTGGGGCGGGACTCGCTGTACCAGGTCAACGGGCCGGTCAATCTCAACCGCCTGCTCGCGGTGTACGACCTGGTCGACCGTGCGGACCTGAAGTACCCGCCGTTCCAGCAGTCGGTGCCGACCGGCATGCACCCGAACGCCAGCATCTTCGACACGATCGCCCGGCGGGACGTCCTGCTGCACCACCCGTTCGACTCATTCACGCCGGTACTGGACTTCCTGCGCCAGGCAGCGGCCGATTCGAAGGTGCTGGCGGTCAAACAGACCCTGTACCGTACCGGTCCGGACTCGCCCGTCGTGGATCAGCTCGTGGCGGCCGCGAAGGCCGGCAAGGAGGTCACGGTCGTGGTCGAACTGCGGGCGCGCTTCGACGAGCAGGAGAACATCACGCTCGCCAACCGCCTGCAGGAGGCCGGCGCGCATGTCGTCTACGGCATCGTCGGCTACAAGACCCACGCCAAGATGATCCTCGTCGTGCGCCGCGAGAAACGCGGACTGCGCAACTACATCCATCTCGGCACCGGCAACTACCACACGAAAACGGCCCGCGCGTATACCGATTACGGCCTGCTCTCCTCGAACCGGGCCCTCGGCCAGGACGTGCACAACATGTTCCTGCAGCTCACCAGCCTGGGCCGGGTACCGGAGATGAACCGGCTGCTGCACGCGCCGTTCACGCTGCAGTCGGGCCTCCTGGATCGGATCGCCGCCGAGCGCGACCGGGCGGTCGCGGGCGAATCCGCGCGCATCATCGCCAAGCTGAACGCGCTGGTGGAGCCGAAGATCATCACCGCGCTGTATGAGGCGGCCGCCGCCGGCGTGTCGATCGATCTGATCGTGCGCGGAATGTGCTGCCTGCGTCCCGGGGTCGAAGGCATCTCGGAGAACATCCGGGTGCGTTCGATCGTCGGCCGGTTCCTGGAACACACCCGCGTCTACTATTTCGATAATGGCGGCCAACCGCAGGTCTGGCTCTCCAGCGCCGACTGGATGGAACGCAACTTCTTCCGCCGGGTCGAGACCTGCTTCCCGATCGAGAACCGGCGCATCCGTGAACGCCTGGTGCGGGAACTGGAATCCTACCTCGCGGACAACACCCAGGCATGGCTGCTGGCCTCGGACGGCCGCTATGAACGCGCCGTCCCGGCCGCCGGCGAAGAACCCTACGGCGTCCAGCAGGCCCTGCTGGCCGAAGCCGCCGAGAGCCTGCAGAACCCGTAGGCGAATTCCATTTGAACGCGTCCCGGGCGGCCGGGCGACGTCGAAAAAGTCTGTCTCACGCAGAGCCGCGGAGCGCGCGGAGAACGACAGGGCATAGCACCAAGCCTTACGCGAGTGTAGGTCGGACTTCCAGTCCGACACGTCAACGCCTCCGTTCTGTCGGACTGGAAGTCCGACCTACACCTGAAAATCCGCCCTGCAGCTTCTTCCTTCTTCTTTCTCTGTGCGCTCCGCGGCTCTGCGTGAGGCCGAATTTTCTTTATGTTCACTGACCACCCGGCATCTCGGCGGGATACCGCTTATCAGTCTGCATCAATCCCCATTATCCCAATCGAGCGTAAAGCCACCATTCTTCAGCAGTCCGGCCTCTTCAGCGAGATCGGCGCGCGTCAGTGGATGCTCGGCGAGCCAGCCCGGCGGGAAGCGCAGGTGGACGTCCGTGCCGTCGACCTCGATACCGATCGGCGGCAGCGGTGTCGCGCGGCGGCCGCGATGGAGCACCGCGGCGATGCGCAACAGGACCGCCAGGCGCGCCAGACGCTCGCCGTCCTCCTCGCCGAAGGCGGCGAACTGGCCGACGGGAAACTTGCGCCGCCACGCACGAATCAGCGTGGCGAGCTGCAGCTGCTCGGCGCGTGCAAAACCGGCGAGATCCGTGTTCGCGGCGATGTAGGCGGCATGCTTGTGGCAGGAGGAATGCGCGATATCGAGCCCGATCTCGTGCAAGCGCGCGGCCCACTGGAGCAACCATCCGGCTTCATCGTCGAGCGCCCACGCGCCGCGGGCCTGATCGAAGAGTTCGGCCGCCACCGCGAGGACGCGCTCGGCCTGGGCGGGATCGGCATGAAAACGCGCGGCCAGGCGTTCGACGCTGGCCGCGCGCGGATCCACATGGTCGAGGCGCCCGGGCAGGTCGACGAGGATGCCTTCACGCATCGCGCCGTCGGCCACGCGCATCTCTTCGATGCCCAGTGACTCCATCGCGGCCCGGAGGATGGCCACCCCACCGGGGAAGACCGGGTGACGTTCCGGCTTGACGCCGGGGAGTTCGAGCCGGTCGATCGAGCCGGCCTTGAGCATCGATTTGCGCAACCCCTCCAGGCCGTCACGGGTGATCGTGCCATCCGTCCAGCCCGACTCTTTGAGGGTCGTCGCGACCGCCTTGATGGTCCCCGAGGCCCCGAGTGCCGCCTCCCAGGCGAGGTCGCGGAAGCGACTCTCGATCGGCTCGATCTCGATCCGCGCGGCCATCTCCGAACGATCGAAGGCCTTGCGCGTCAATTTTCCGTCGGCGAACCAGGCATGGCTGTGGCCAACACAGCCGATATGCAGACTGGCTTTGTGCAGCGGTTCCAGGCCTTCGCCGACAATGAACTCGGTGGAACCGCCGCCGATATCGATCACCAGACGCCGGCCATCCTGAGCGAGGCTGTGCGAGACGCCCAGGTAGATCAGGCGCGCCTCTTCCATGCCTGAGACGATCTCGATGCGATGGTTCAGCGCCGCCTCGGCCGCCCGGATGAAATCGCCGCTGTCGCGCGCCTTGCGCAGCGTATTCGTTCCTACCACCCGCACGTTGCGCGCGGGTATCTCGCGCAGGCGCTCGCCGATCTTCGCCAGACAGTCGAGCGCCCGTTCGCGCGCATCCGCGGACAGGTGATTGTCCGCGTCCAGCCCCGCCGCCAGCCGAACCATCTCGCGCAGGCGGTCGACCACGACGAGTGAGCCGTTCGATTCCCGCCGCGCGATCACGAGATGGAAACTGTTCGAACCGAGATCCAGGGCCGCGAAGGTATCGGCGTGCTCGACGGAATCCAAAGCGCCTCCAGACGGCGGGTCGGTTGCGCCAGTATACCGCTATGGAGCGACCATCGGTGGAAGCCCGGCGATGGGCCGTCGGTCAGGCGGCAGGTGTCAGGATCCCTCGACGCCGAAGCGTTCGATAATCTCGTCGTAGCGCCCGTTCTCGCGGATGGCTTCAAGGCCTTCGTTGAATTCCTCGATCAGGGTCTCCGGATTCTCGATCGCGCGCGAGGCCATAAGATACAGGCCACTGGATTGCAGCGGTGGATCGAGAAATACCGCCTGGTCCGGATCGAAGCCTTCGTCCGCGGCGATCTGACTGAAGCGGTCGAAATTCATCGCGATCATGTCGATACGCCCCGCGTACAGCTTGCGGACGTTCAGTACGTTGTTGTCGGCGGCCTCCTTATCGAGGTAGTCGGCATTATCGAACTCGTCCGTGGTCGCCCAGCCTCGTCCATAACCGATGGTGTACTCCGACAGATCCCGCAGTTCTCCGTACGAGTTGACGTCCAGATCCTTCAGGGCGACCAGGCCAACGCTGGTCGTGTAGATGCGATCACTGGCAATGTAGGTTTCGGCGCGCTCGTCGGTGTAATACGCGCCCATCAGCACATGCCGGTCACCCTGACGGACCTCGAGCATGGCTCGCGCCCAGGGCATGAACTCGAGTTTCGCCTCATGCCCGGCGGCCCTGAAGGCCGCCCTCGAAATCTCGCTGATGAACCCGTCGTCCTCGAGCCCCGGATCGTAGAACGGGGCCCACGGGACCGTGCACATGACGACGCGTCGGGCCTCCGCGGCGGTAGCCGCAAAGGCCAGAGTCAGCGCGACCAACAGGGCCGTCCAGACGGACGTTCCACTTTTCGCAGAAATCATTCGACACTCCCTTGCTTTCAGTCCCCCGGTACCGGCCGCGCGAATCACGACCGCGGTTGACGGACGACCACATCGGGTTGTGCTTTGCATTATTTCCAGGCTAGCGGACTCTGTACATGGCCACAATCATTGATCGATTGGTTTTTCTGCTTTTTCGATCAATTTTCCTTATCGATAAGATCGATTAAAGGCGGGGCACGCGGTACACAAGGTCGGATCAGCGGTCAGATCAATCCACGTTCGGCAAAGGAAACGGGCTCGCCGTCACCGATGATCAGGTGATCGAGAATCCGTATGTCCACGAGGCCAAGTGCATCGCGCAGCCGCTCGGTAAGGCGTCGGTCGGCGCCGCTCGGCTCGGCCACGCCGGAGGGATGATTGTGCGTCAGGATCACGGCCGCGGCGTTGTGGCCCAGCGCGGCCTTGACCACCTCGCGCGGATAGACGCTCGCGCCATCGATCGTGCCGCGGAAGAGTTCCTCGAAGGCGATGACGCGATGACGGTTGTCGAGGAACAGGCAGGCGAACACCTCGTACGGCCGATCACGCAGTCGCGCGGCCAGGTAGCGCCGGGTCGCCGCTGTGGAGGTGAGCGCCTCGCCGCGCAGCAGCTCCTCGTCGAGATGACGCCGGCCCATCTCGAGCGTCGCCTGCAGCTGGGCGTACTTGGCGTCCCCCAGGCCAGGCCGCTCGCAGAAGCTCAGGCGGTCCGCCGCCAGCAGCGGTCGCAGACCGCCGAAGGCCTCCAGCAGTTCACGCGCCAGATCGATCGCCGTGCGCCCGGCTCTGCCGGTGCGCAGGAAGATCGCAAGGAGTTCGGCATCGGAGAGCGCGGCGGAACCGCGTGCCAGCATTTTCTCCCGCGGACGCTCGGCCGCGGGCCAGTCCGTGATCGCCATGGTGACATCCTGTCGTTGTTGATCCCGGGCGCAGTATAGCCGGTTGGATCCGTGCATCACACGGTGATTGGTGGCGCTTCTGGATGCCGTGCAATAGCGGTTCTCGCCAAGGCGCAAAGGACGCAAAGGAGCGCAAAGGAATGACAAAAAACGACAAAGGCGATATCACGCAGAGCCGCGGAGTTCGCTGAGAAAGGCAGGGAATAACGCGGGATGTTTTCTGCAGGCACGCGGCCTCAAGCGGGTGTGGGTCGGACTTCCAGTCCGACAGGGCGGAGCCTTCGACGCGTCGGACTGGAAGTCCGACCTACACCAGCTGCTCCTTGGCCCTTGGCCCTTGGCCCTTGGCCCTTGGCCCTTGGCCCTTGGCCCTTGGCCCTTGGCCCTTGGCCCTTGGCCCTTGGCCCTTGGCCCTTGGCCCTTGGCCCTTGGCCCTTGGCCCTTGGCCCTTGGCCCTTGGCCCTTTGCGCGCTCCGCGGCTCTGCGTGATCTCGCCTTTTCTTCGCGCCCCTTTGTGCCCTTCGCGCCCTGGCGAGAACCCCAACCCACCTTCACAACCGCCGCGAGAGGTCGCGCTGCGAGAAGCCGGTCAGGGTGTGGTCGAGGCCCTTCGAGAAGCCGATGACGTTGAATTTCTCGCCCATCTCGCCGGGCAGGGTGAGCCGTTTGATGGCCTGCGAGGCCAGCATGCGTTCGCGGTCGTCTTCGGACGCGAGCGCGCTTTCGGCGACGGATTCGAGGCCCGTGGCGAACAGGAACTGGGCCTGGGGCGTGAATCCCTCCAGTTCGAAACCGGCCGCCGTGGCGGCCTCGGTCACGGCCGTGAAATCGACGAAGGCGGTGATATCGTCGAGCCCGGGCCAGTCGTAGGGATCGTCGTGCGCCCGATGCGCGCGGGTGCACACGAGCGTGCCCATGTGCCGTTCGGGCAGATAGTACTCACTGCGGACGTAGCCGTAATCGACGAGCAGTACGGCGCCCCGCTGGACACTGCCCGCCAGCCCGTCGAACCAGCCGCCATAGGCGGTCTGGATCTCGGAGACATAGCCGTGCGGCAACGGGCGGCCCAGATCGGCCTCGACGCGCGCGATCGATTGCGCCAGTTCGCCGGGTGCGGGACGCCAGCTGTCGGCGAAGCCGGAATCGTTCACGACCGTGCAGCGCTGCTCCGGTCCGCGTTCACCGATCCGGAAGCCCTCGACCGGCAGCGCATCGAGCAGTTCGTTGGCGATCACCACGCCCTCGAACGGCTCGGGCCACGCCTGCAGCCACTCGACGCGGTCCGTAAGGGCCGGCACCCGCTGCCGGATCGTTTCGTACTGGGCCTGCTGCAGCGCGGGACTCGGCTCCAGGATCCGGTAGCGACCGGGCAGCGCCGCGAGGCGGTCCAGCTCGGCGAGGATCTCGGCGGCGAGCACGCCGCTGCCCGCACCCGGCTCGAACACATCGCCGCCGCCGAGCTCCGCGAGGACTTCGGCGCATTGGCGCGCCAGGCAACGTGCGAACAGCGGCGACACGGTCGGCGCGGTGATGAAATCGGCGGCCTCGGTCAGCTGATCGCTCCCGGCGGCGGCGTAGTAGCCGAGGCCGGGCGCATAGAGCGCGAGTTCCATGTAACGCCGGAACGGGATGTTCCCGCCAGCGCCCTCGATCTCGGTGCGGATGACTTCCGCAAGGCGTGCGCTGTGTTGCTGTGCCGCGGCCGAAGGCGTCGGCATCCCTTCGTCGGCATCACGCGAAGACATCATCGTTTTCCCATGGTGTGACTGTACCCGCAGGCAGTATGGTCGTGCCTCGAAACCGGCATGTGGCGGGCAGCCAGGAACGGAGGAGTACGGGATGGCGCAGAATAACGGGGCCGCGCTCGCGGGCCAAACGGCACTGATCACGGGCGGCGCGCGCCGCATCGGCGCGCGCCTGGTACGGGCGCTCCATACGGCCGGCGCCGACGTCGTGATCCACTGCCGCCGGTCCCGCGAGGCGGCCGATGAACTCGCGGCGGCGCTCGACGCCGAACGTCCCGGCTCCGCGGCCGTGGTGACCGGTGACCTGCTCGATCCCGATGCCTGCGAACAGGTGGTCGAGGCGGCCCGGGCCACGCATGGGCGTCTGGACATCGTCGTGAACAACGCCTCGACTTTTTATCCGACCCCGGTGGGCACGATCACCGCCGCCGCGTTCGATGATCTGATCGGCAGCAACCTGCGCGCGCCCACCTTCGTCGCACAGGCCGCCGCACCGGCGCTGCGCGAGACGGGCGGCTGCATCGTCAATATGGCCGATATCCATGGTCAGCGGCCCCTGGCCGACCACCCCGTCTACTGCGCGGCGAAGGCGGGGCTGATCATGCTGACGCGGACACTGGCGCGGGACCTTGCCCCCGAGGTCCGGGTCAACGCGATCGCGCCGGGGTCCATCCTGTGGCCGGAAGGCCCCGGGGGCGACGATCCCGGGACCCGCGCAGCCGTGCTCGCGGCGACCCCGCTCGCCCGCCAGGGCGATCCCGATGATATCGCCGCCGCCCTGCGTTACCTCGTCGGCGACGCGCCCTTCGTAACCGGCCAGATCCTCGCGGTCGATGGCGGCCGCGGCCTGTGAGCCGGATCCGCGCATACCGGGCAGTTGACGCACCGGCACTCGCGCGGATGTTCCGCGCCGCGATCCACTCGACGGCGGCGGGCATCTACCGGCCCGAGGCCCTTGCCGCGTGGGCCACGGCCGCCGACGAGGAAACCGCATTCGGCGCTCGGTTCGCCCGCGGCGTCACGCGGGTGGCGGAACGCGCCGACCGGACACCGGTCGCCTTCGGTCAGCTGGACCCCGAGGACCGGATCGCGATGCTCTACACCGACCCGGATTCCGGCCGGCACGGCTGGGCGTCCGCGATCTGCGATGAACTCGAAGCGAGTGCGCGGCGCGCCGGTACCACTTGCCTGTACACGGAGGCGAGCCGCGCGGCCAGGGCGTTTTTCGAGGCGCGTGGATTCGAATCGACGGGTGTCGAACGGGTCGAGCGCGACGGCGTCGTCATCGAGCGCTATCGGATGCGCCTCATCCTCTGAGGGGGCTGGCCGCCGCTACCGGCCCACCTCGGGCGGCACCAGGCCGTCAGGCGCGACCGGCTGGAGGTCATCGGCACCGATGCCGTCGAAACGGGCCCATTGGGCCGTCAGTGGGTCGCCATGGACGGGATGTTCCAGATCGCCGGCGAGTTCCGCCAGCGGGGCGAGGACAAACGCGACGCGGTCGATCTCCGGGCGGGGCAGCACCAGCTTGCCTTCGCGCAGGATCCTTGAACCGAACAGGAGCAGATCGAGATCGAGCGTTCGCGGCGAGAATTTCGGCTGGCTGCGATCGCGCCCGAACGCGTCCTCGATGCCGTGCAGCGCCGCGTAGACGTCGAGCACGGGTTCATCGCTGTCGAACGCGGCGACACAGTTGTAGAAATCTTCGCCCTCGAAGCCCACCGCCGGGCACTCGTAGATCGTGGATACCGCCAGCGGGCCGAAGCGTTCGCGCAGGGCGCGCAGGCCACCGGGCAGATTGCGCTCGCGGTCCACGTTGGTGCCGACGGAGATGTAGACGCGCTCGATCACCAGGTCAGCCCCGCTCGCCACGCTCGATGACGACGCCGACATCCCGAGCGCCACGGATCGCGCCCGGTTTGGAGACGGTCACCTTGACCCAGGACACGCCGAACTCCCCACGCACGATGCCCGCGATCTCCTCGGCGAGGGTCTCGACCAGCTGGTAGGAACTCGCACTGACGAAGTCGATCAGCCGCTTGGAGATGCTCTTGTAGTCGAGCGCGTCCTCGATCGAATCGCTCGCGGCGGCGCGCGCGATGTCGGCGGCCATCTCGAGATCGATGTTCACGACCTGGCGGGTCGTTCGCTCCCACTCGAATATGCCGATGATGGTCTCGACCCGCAGGTCGCGCAGGAATACCGTACCCATGTGCCCCCCTTCGCAGCGCGCGTAACTATACTGCCCCGGACGGGCTGCAGGCCAGCCTGGGGCGCCGATTCCGGCAACCCCGCGGGCCGCCGATCCGGAATGCCGTTCGAACGCGCATCCGCCACCGATTCAGCCGGATTCGAAATGGCGCTACCCCTTGTCGCAGGGCGGCCAATCGGCTATATTGCGCGGCTTCGCGTCAAACGGACCGAACGGAGTTTCCGATGTCCCGCGTCTGTCAGGTTACGGGCAA
The DNA here is from genome assembly GCF_001614315.2 of Halofilum ochraceum. Taxonomy (NCBI): domain Bacteria; kingdom Pseudomonadati; phylum Pseudomonadota; class Gammaproteobacteria; order Chromatiales; family Ectothiorhodospiraceae; genus Halofilum; species Halofilum ochraceum. The sequence continues at coordinate 62,664 of NZ_LVEG02000011.1, read as the reverse complement.
GCGGCCGATCACCGGCCACCATGTGTCCCATTCGAATATCAAGACCAAGCGCCGGTTCCTGCCGAACCTGCACAAGCATCGCTTCTGGGTCGAGAGCGAGCAGCGTTACGTGACGCTCCGTCTGTCCCCGAAGGGCATGCGCATCATCGACAAGAAGGGTATCGATACCGTTCTGGCCGATCTGCGCAGCCGCGGCGAGAAGGTCTGAGGAGGCCATCATGCGCGAAAAAATCAAACTGGTGTCGAGCGCCGGGACCGGCCACTTCTACACGACGACCAAGAACAAGCGGAACATGCCGGACAAGATGTCGATCAAGAAGTTCGACCCGGTGGTTCGCAAGCACGTTACCTACAAGGAGACGAAGCTCAAGTAAGCTTCGCCTCCCGTCCGCCTGCGCGGACAGCGATCAAAAAAACCCGGCCTTGTGCCGGGTTTTTTGTGGATATGTGTCACGACCGCTGGTCCGCGGCCCGGTCGCAATACCGAACGACCTTCGGATCGGTGACGCCGTGCAGATAAGGGTTCTCGCCAAGGCGCGAAGGGCGCCAAGGTACGCGAAGGAAGACAGTGGCGGGAAATGGCGAGTAATCGGATTCCGTGTCCGCAAACGGGCGGAAACGAAGGGCACGCAGCCGTGAAGCGAGTGTAGGTCGGACTTCCAGTCCGACACGCCGAAGCCTCCGATCTGTCGGACTGGAAGTCCGACCTACGGCCGATACGGTTCTCTTCGCATGACTCCGAATTTCCTTCGCGCCCCTTGGCGCCCTTAGCGCCTTGGCGAGAACCCTACTGGCACTGAGCCGACAAACGACAAAAGCCGGTGGCCGCCCGCAAGCGGACGGCCACCGGTGTTTTACCCCATCAATAGGCGTATTCGCGGCCTTCGGCCCGGGCGCGTTCGCGGGCGCTCGGGTTCACGGACTCGCGGAAGGGCATCTCGGCGACTACCGCCGGGACCGGATGCCCCGGCATCGGCTGGTACTCCTCGGGCAGCCAAGCGACAAACTCCGTGCCCAGCGCCGCCGATTCGACCGGAACATACGCCATCCCGATATTCGTATTCAGCTCCGGCGAGTACCAGGGCGAGGTGATCCAGCCGCAGGGCTCGCTGTCGGCGTCATGCCCGACCAGCCAGAAATCCGGTGCGTAGTCCTCGATCGGCTTGCCCTCGATCTTCAGCCCCACGAGCTGGTGCGTGAACGGCGGGTTGCCGTTATTCACCTTCTCGCGCGTGGCTTCCAGCGCCTGCTTGCCGATGTAATCCGCCTCCTTGGTCTTCGGCACCATGTGACCGAGATTGCACTGAAAGGGATTGGTCTCGTGATCGAGATCCTGGCCGTAGGACAGGATACCGGCCGCGATCCGACGATGATGGGCCGGCGCGATCACCATCAGGTTGTGCTTCTCACCGGCGGCGCGGATCGCGTTCCAGACCGCCTCGGCATTGAGCGTGGAGTCATAGGCGTAGACCTCATACCCCTTCTCGCCGGAGAACCCGGTCTGCGAGATGATCACGTCCACCCCGTCGATCTGTGCCGCCATGAGCCCGTAATACGGCACTTCGCGCACACCCTCGCCGACCAGATCGGCCATCAGGTCCTCGGACTTGGGGCCTTGGATCTGCAGCGGCGCGACGTCGATCTCCTCAATCGTGACGTCGTAGCGCGCGCCGACGTTGATGCCCTTGAACCAATACGCGAGATCGGAGTCGCTGATCGTGAACCAGAACTCGTCCTGCGAGAGCCGGAGCATGACCGGATCATTGAGGACATGGCCCTCCTCGTCGCAGAGGATGACGTAGCGCCCCTTCATCGAAGGCACACGGGTCATATCCCGCGTACAGACATAGTTGCAGAAGGCCTCGGCATCGGGGCCTTTCACGCGAATGGGACGCTCCACCGCGACGTTCCAGAGCGTGACGTCGTTGACGAGCGCGCGGTACTCGACCATGGCGCCGCCGTCTTCCGGACGGACGTAGCCACGCGGGTGATACATGCGGTTGTAGACCGTCGCGCGCCAGCAACCCGCCTCGACGGAAAGGTGCCAGTAGGCGGACTTGCGCACGCGGTTGGAGATCAGCATGCGGATACCGGGATCGCCGGTCTGGCGCAGGTTGATCGGGACATTGCGATCGCTCTGGTCGATCGAATGCTGGTAATTGACGTTGGACTGACTGGACATGATGCAGGACTCCTCGCCCGTTGCCTGTGACCCGGATGCGGGCTGCGGGAGAGAAGGGTCGAACAGCGCAGTGTTGCGAATGACGGACCTACCGGTCTACCGGATCAACGGGCTGGAGTCCCGTTGCGCCGCCGGCCGAGCCGATTGCCATTGCACGCTGCGCAGACGCCGCCGGGACACCCCGCCCGCTCGGACTTGCACTGCCGGATACCCGCCTGGGCACCCCTGATCGATGGCAGGTTTCCTGGCTCGCGGGTCGTCGCTTTCCGTCCGCCTTCCCGGGGATATCCCAGTGGCACGTAGACGGGAAACTCACCGCATACAGTTGCGGGGGCAGCTCCGGCCGGGCCATATAGCCTTCCGGATTCCCTATTCCCGCGCCTTGACGCGGGCACCATCGACAATCAAACGGTACGCCGACCGGCGCCCGTGCCTGCGTTCCACGCACGACGCCGCATTTATCGCCTGCGACATCGCCTCATAACCGTGCGACCAGCACTGTCATCGAAAGTTCACGCCGGTGTCATCGACGCTTCAAGGGCGGCTGTTTCCCTGCGTCCCATGAACAGCACCGCCGACACCGTACTGCGGGAAGTCCTTTCGGAACCGGATGCCGTCGATGCATCAACCCGATCGACCGGAACGGCTGACAACACCGGCAGCGGCCGCGAGCGGGTACGCACCATCTGGCTGTCGGATCTCCATCTGGGCACGAAGGGCTGCCGTGCCGACGCCCTGATCGCGTTCCTCAAGCAGCACGACTGCGAAACCCTGTACCTCGTCGGGGACATCGTCGATGGATGGCGCCTGAAATCCCGGATCTACTGGCCGCAGTCGCACACCAACGTGATCCGCCGGGTCCTGACCAAGGCCAAACGCGGTGCCCGGGTCATTGTGGTGACGGGCAACCACGACGAGTTCCTGCGCCGGTACACCGACCTGGAACTGGGCAACATCTCGGTACGCGACGAGGTCGAGCACCGAACCGCTGACGGCCGCCGCCTATTGGTGATCCACGGCGATCAATACGACGGCGTCGTGCAGGCACATCGCTGGCTGGCCTTTCTCGGCGATCGGGGCTATGCCCTGCTGCTGGTGCTCAACCGCTGGTTCAACCGCTTCCGCGAGCGCTTCGGTTACGGCTACTGGTCGTTGTCCGCGCATGTGAAGCACAAGGTGAAGGGCGCGGTGAACTTCATCTTCGAATTCGAGAACGCGGTCGCCTGGGACTGCCGCCGGCGCGGCTTCGAGGGCGTGGTCTGCGGCCACATCCATCACGCCGAGATCCGGGAGGTCCAGGGGATCACCTACCACAACTGCGGTGACTGGGTGGAATCATGCACGGCCCTGGTCGAGCATTTCGACGGCCGTATCGAGGTCCGCCAATGGCTGCAGGTCGACCACGCGACGGAGCACGACGCCGGGGCCGTCAGCGGATGAGGTTCAGTATCATCACCGACGCGTGGTATCCGCAGGTCAACGGTGTGGTCACGACGCTGGCCGCGGTCATCGAATGGCTGCGTGGCGAAGGCCACAGCGTCGACGTGATCGAGCCCGGCGACTTCCGCACGATTCCCTGCCCCGGTTACCCGGAGATCCGGCTCGCGCTCGGCACCCGGGCGTTGCGGCGCCGCCTCGACCGATTCGCCCCGGAGCGCGTGCATGTCGTCACCGAGGGCCCGCTGGGCCACGCGGCCATACGCCACCTGCGCCGCAGGGGCTGGCGGCACACGACGTCATTCCATACCCGCTTCCCCGAATACGTCCAGGCGCGCCTGCCGTTCATCCCCCTCTCCTGGGGATATGCGCTGCTGCGCCGCTTCCACCGCGACGCCGCGGCCACGCTGGTGCCCACCGCGGGCATGGCGCGCGAACTCTCTGGCCGCGGTTTCGGCCACCTGGTCGTCTGGAATCGCGGTGTCGATACGCGTGTATTTTCCCCGGACGCCGCGTTCGAGACGGATCTCAAGAGGCCAATTCACCTGTTCGTGGGGCGCGTCTCGCGCGAGAAAAACATCGAGGCATTCCTCGCCATGGATACCCCGGGCACCAAGGTGGTCGTTGGCGACGGTCCGGACCGCGAGCGCCTGCAAAACACCTGGCCGGATGCGGTATTCCCCGGCTACTGCCACGGCCGTGATCTGGCGGCGTGGTTCGCCAGTGCCGATGTATTCGTCTTTCCGTCGCGCACGGATACCTATGGCGTGGTGATGCTGGAAGCGATGGCGTGTGGCACCCCCGTCGCCGCCTACCCGGTGACCGGACCGATCGACGTGGTGCAGCAGCGCGTTACCGGTTACCTGGACGAGGATCTGGCCCGCGCGGCGCGCAACTGCCTCGACCTCGATGAAGCGGACTGTATCGCCCAGGCACGAGCGAACGACTGGCGGGCTACGGCGCGGTTCTTCCTCGAACACACCGTGCCGGTCAAAGACGCGCTTACTCCCGGCGTGACGGGTGCGCCTGCCGACATCTGAACGCTGGAATCCTGCCGAGCGAACATCGGTTCTCGCCAAGACGCCAAGCGCGCCAAGGGACGCAAAGGAATCGACAAATCAGTAGGAGCGAGCTTGCTCGCGATGGTGCCCGCAGTGCGCCCAAGGGTTCAGATGAGTCGGCTGAAACCACGATGGTCACCGATGATCAATTTTGCAGTCAGCTGCCGTGCGGGCACTATCGCGAGCAAGCTCGCTCCTACAGACTCGCTGCCGTATTGCGCAGTGGCGGTTCTTTGCGTCCCTTGGTGCGCTTGGCGTCTTGGCGAGAACCGATTTTCCTTCCCATCCGCCAAAGCGCATCCATCCGGGGGATCAGTCCGTCTTGAGACGATAGCCGCGCAGGTGCGAGGCGAAGTCCTCCAGCGCCTGGATGCCGGTCTGTTCGGCGCTCGCGCACCAGGCCTGCAGCGACTGAACCAGCTGCTCCTGGGTCACGCGCTTCGAGGCGAACAGCTCCTGTAGACGGCGGCGGTATTCGTACACCGTGTGCAGGCGCTCGTTGGCGCGCAGCGCGCGGTCACGCCGTGCCTTCGCCTGCGCGTCCATCCGTGACTCGTCACGGATCAGGGCACCCTTGGCGCGTTTGAGCAGCGCACGGGTCCCGCCGTCCACGCGCTCGAGTTCGGCCTTCAGGACCGGCAGCGTCACGCTCCGGGCGTACGTCCGCATGACGTGCATGCGCGCGATCACGACGGCTTTGACGGTCTCGAAATCGACCGTCGTCTTGGCGGGATCGACCGTGGGGCTGGGCGCGACCCGCTTGATCTTCGCCAAGCCGAGTGCGGACAGGATTCGCAGATAGAACCAGCCGACGTCGAACTCGTACCAGCGCTGCGAGAACTTCGCCGAACTCGGGAACGCGTGGTGGTTGTTGTGCATCTCCTCGCCGCCGATCAGGAGCCCGAGGGGCGAGAGGTTAGTGGAGCCGTCGGCCGATTCGAAGTTGCGGTAACCGAGGTAATGACCCAGCCCGTTGATGACGCCCGCCGCCCAGAGCGGAATCCACATCATCTGGATCGCCCAGACGGTCATGCCGAGCACGCCGAACAGCGTGAGCGCGAGCAGGCCCATCAGTACGATGCCGCCGATCTCGAAACGCGCGTATACGTTGCGCTCCATCCAGTCGTCGGGCGTGCCGTGTCCGTACTTTTCCAGAGTCTCCTGGTCCTTCGCCTCTTCGCGATACAGCTCGGCACCTTCCAGCAGGACTTTCCAGATACCGGCCTGATGGGGGCTGTGCGGATCCGCTTCGGTCTCCGTGTGCGCGTGATGCTTGCGGTGGATCGCCACCCACTCGATGGTCCGCATGCCCGTGGTCAGCCACAGCCAGAAACGGAAGAAATGGGACACGACCGGGTGCAGATCGACCGAGCGATGAGCCTGGCAGCGATGCAGGTAGATCGTCACCGCGACAATGGTGATATGGGTCAAAACCAGCACGACCGCCACGTAGCCCGCGATGGACAGGTCGAGCAGTCCGGACTCCAGAAGGCGCAGTAATTGATTCATCGATACCTCACGGATGAAAGCAGGGTTCCATCGGGCAGCAAGCCATACGGGATTCGGGGCGTGGGCCGCGCAGTCCCCCCCGCGCAGAGCCGGGCGGCATAATACCATGGAGGCGGGAACCGCTCACGATGCCGGCCACCGGCGCTTGCCGCCGCGACCCCGGAACGTCTATCGTCGCGGACCTGCCGCGTGGCGCCGTTGGACCGAGGATGCCGGACACCACACCACTGATTGACGCCACCGGGCTGTGCCGCGACTACGGGGCATTGCGCGCGGTGGATGCCGTCGATCTGCGGCTCGAGCGCGGGGAGATCGTCGGCCTGCTGGGGCAGAACGGTGCCGGCAAGACCTCGACCATGGACATGCTCTGCGGTGTGCTGGCGCCCACCGCCGGTGCCATCGCGATCGATGGCGTCGATCTGCTCGAATCCCCCCGCACCGCCAAACGCGCACTCGGTTATCTGCCGGAACAGCCGCCGTTATACCCGGACATGAGCGTGCGCGGATATCTCGCCTTTGCCGCCGCACTGCATGGCGTGCCGCGCGCGGGACGCGACGATGCGGCCGACCGGGCGATGTCCCTGTGCGGCCTCACGGAGGTCGCCCATCGCCCGATCGGGAATCTGTCCAAGGGCTACCGCCAGCGGGTGGGGATTGCCCAGGCGATCGTCCATGACCCGGCGGCCATCGTGCTGGACGAACCCACGGTCGGACTCGATCCGATCCAGATCCGCGCCATCCGCGGCCTGATCGCCGATCTCGGCCGGGAGCACGGGATCATCCTCTCGACCCACATCCTGCCGGAGGTCCAGGCGCTGTGCTCGCGGGTCGCGATCATGCATCAGGGCCGCATTCTGCATGGTGGTCCCATGAGCGCATTCACTGACGATTCGGCCATCGAACGGATCACGGTTACCCTGCGCCGCGCCCCGAGAGACGGCGACCTGCGCGCGATCGACGGTGTGACCGGCGTCGAGCACCTCGCCCCGGGGCGCCTGCGGCTGACGCTCGATCCGAAGCGCGACGCACCGGAGCGGTTCGCCGAGACCGCCGTCCATGCCGAATGGGGGCTGCTCGAGATGACGGCGGACCGGGCTTCGCTGGAGCAGTTGTTCGTCGAGCTCACGAGCACGGACATGGCGGAGGTGAACGCATGACGATTCTCACCATCGCCGGCCGTGAACTCGCCGGGCTGTTCCGCTCGCCGACCGCGTGGGTCGTCCTGGCGGCCGCGCAGCTGGTCACCGGTTTCATCTTCCTGCTCCACCTCGAGAGCTATCTCCAGGTGCAGCCGAAGCTGATCGAGTCCGGTGCCGGACCGGGCGTGACCGCCTTTCTGGTGCCACGCCTGTACGGGGCGGCGGCGATGATCCACGTGTTCGCCATCCCTCTGCTGACCATGCAGTTGATCGCCGGCGAACGCCGTCAGGGCACACTGCCGCTGCTGTTGGGCGCACCGGTATCGACGCTGGAAATCATCACCGGCAAATTCCTCGGCCTGCTCGGGATGCTGCTGGCCATGGTGGCCCTGACCGCGCTGATGCCCCTCTCGCTGACCCTGTTCACGGATCTGGACGGTGGGGCGCTGGCACTGGCGATCACGGGACATTTCCTCTTTGTCGCCGGCGCCGGCGCCCTCGGGCTGTGGCTCTCGACTCTCACGCGCGAACCGACCATCGCGGCAACCGCGACACTCGGGATCCTGCTGGCCCTGCTGCTGCTCGGCGAATGGGGTCGCACACTCGGCCCCCCGTGGTCCGCACTGCTTGGCTGGCCCGCGCCGGCGACCCATCTGGACCCGTTCCTGACCGGGTTGCTCGACAGCGCCGCGGCCGTCTTCTTCGTCCTCTTCGCCGGGCTGTTCGTGACCCTCGCGGTCCGCCGGCTCGACAACGATCGCCTGCAGCGCTGAGCCGGAGTATCGATGCGCCTGGACCACCGCAACCGCCGCCGCCTGCGTCTGCAGAACCTGCTGTTCGTGGTGCTGGTATTGGCGTTCGTCGGCATCCTCGCCTGGCTGGCGCAGAGTTGGCGCTATACCGCCGACTGGACCCAGACCGCGCGCAATACGCTGACGACGAAGAGCCATGAGGTGATCGAACTGGTCGAAGGCCCGGTCGAGATGACCGTGTATCTCGGGCCACAACCGGTCACGCGGCGCAGCATCCGCGATCTGGTCGAGCGCTATCGCCGCGCCGGCGTCGACGTGAAGCTCGAGTTCGTGAATCCGGAGACCAACCCGGCCCTGGCCCGGGAGCTTGGCATTCGCCAGGGGGGCGAACTGATCGTGCGCCACGGCGGCCGTGAGGAACGGCTGCAGCGTATCAGCGAGCAAAGCATCACCAGCGCCCTGGCCCGCCTCGCGCGCGATGCGGAACGCTGGGTCGTGTTCCTGGAAGGGCATGGCGAGCGCAAGCCGCACGGCGAGGGCAACGCGGATCTCGGGGGCTTCGGCGAGCGCCTGCGCGAGCGCGGTTTCCGGGTCCAGACGCTGCAGCTGGCGCGCATGCCGCATATCCCCGACAACACCGATCTGCTGGTCATCGCCAGTCCACAATCAGACTACCTGCCGGGCGAACTCGCCCGCGTCCGCCAGTACGTCCAGGCAGGCGGCCATCTGCTTTGGCTGACCGAGCCCGAGCACGGCGATCGCCTCAACGGGCTCGCCGAGGATCTGGGTATACGCCGCCACGAAGGGGTGGTCGTCGACGCCGGGGCGCAGCTTTTCGGCACGGACACGCCGGACTTCGCGGTGATCAGCGACTATGGCGACCATCCCGTCGTCGACGGGCTCGATCAGTTGTCCCTGTTCCCGCAGGCGGTCGCGTTGACACCCAACGCCAGCGGCGGCTGGCGCCACAGCGCGCTCCTGCGCACGCGCGAACAGAGCTGGACCGAGACCGGTCCGATCGAGGGGGAGATCGATTTCGATCGCGATGCCGGTGAGACCCGGGGCCCGCTCACGCTCGGATGGGCCGGCCGCCGCGGACCACCGGCCGAAGGCGACGAACCACCCACCGGCGGGCAGCGCTTCGCCGTCATCGGCGATGGCGACTTCCTCTCGAACGCGTACATCGGCAACGGCGTCAATCTCGACCTCGGCATGCGCCTCGTCAACTGGCTCGTCGGCGACCGCGCCCATATCAGCATCCCGCCCGATGTCGCCCCGGATACGCGGGTCGATCTCTCGCGGACGGCCGTCATCGTGCTCGGTTTCGGTTTCCTGCTGATCCTCCCGCTCGCGCTGCTCACGACCGGCCTGGTGATCGGCTGGCGCCGGCGGCGGCGCTGAGGAGAATCGCTCTTGCGTCTGCGCCGGTCCCTGAACCTCGTCCTGGCCGTCGCCATCGTTGCCGGCGCCGGCGCCGCGTGGTTTGCCGGGCAAACCGACAGCGGACCACCGCCACTCACTACACTCACGCCCGCCGATGTCCAGACGCTGACACTGGCATTCCCGCGCGAAGCACGCGCATCGCTGCGGCTGGAGCGGCGGCGCGACGGCTGGCACGTCACCGAACCGATCGAGCGCGCGGCCCGCGACGGACGCGTCGTGACCGCGCTGACGGTGCTCACGGCCCCGGCACGAAGCTGTTATCCAGTGGCCGAACACGACCCCGCCGAATTCGGGCTGAAGCACCCGCACCTGCGCATGCAGGCGGACGCCTTGACGGTCGAGTTTGGCGATCGCGCCGCTGACGGCCGCCGCTACGTGCGCACGGGCGACCGGTTCTGCCTGCTGCCGGATCAGTTCTGGCCCCTGATGAAACGGGGCCTGGACGGACTGGCGGCCCCCGGCGTACTCGGCACCGGGACCTCGCCGCGACGGATCGCCACGCCGCGCGCCGAGGCACGCTTGAGCGCCGACGGGGAAGCCTGGGACCTCATGCGGGGCAGCGGTGACGCCGGCGCCTGGGCGGCGCGCTGGCGGGCTGCGCGCGCCAGTGGTTTCGTGCTCGATCCCCCCGCTGCCGATCTGGGGCGGATCCGGATCGCGACCGACGGCGCGATCATGGAGTGGCGGATCGCCGCCCGCGAGCCGGCGCTGGTCCTCGTACCCACGGGCGCCGACTACGGGCTCGAGATCGGCGCCGGGGACGCGCAGCGCCTGCTGGCCCCGCCGGCCAACGAACCGGACGCTGAATCGTCCTGACGCGGAGCGCGCCGTAGCGCGGCCCCACTGCCAGAAAGACCAAAAGCCCATGCCCGAACTGCCCGAGGTCGAGACCACCCGACGCGGAATCGCGCCACATATCGAGGGCCGCGCGATCCGGGGCGTCACGGTGCGCGAACCGCGGCTGCGCTGGCCGGTACCGGTCGCGGCGCTGGACGCGCTGACGGGCACAACGGTGACGGCGGTGGAGCGCCGCGCCAAATACCTCCTCCTGCGCACGGCCCGCGGGACGTTGATGCTGCACCTGGGGATGTCGGGCAGCCTCCGTGTCGTGCCACCCGACACACCGGCCGCCATTCACGACCATGTGGACATCCTTTTCGATGGGGATGCGTGTCTGCGGCTGCGGGATCCGCGGCGCTTCGGCTCGGTGCTCTGGTTCGACGCCGACGCGCCCGATCCCGCCCTGCTCGCGGGGCTCGGGCCGGAGCCGCTCGATACGGCCTTCGACGGCGATTACCTCTACGAGCGCTCCCGCGGCCGGCGCCGATCGGTCAAGGATTTCATCATGGACGGCCGGATCGTCGTGGGCGTCGGCAACATCTACGCGGCCGAGGCCCTGTTCGATGCGGGAATCCACCCCGCCCGTGCCGCCGGACGGGTCGGCCGGGCGCGCTACCGGGCACTCGCGCAGGCGATCAAACGGGTACTCGCAGAAGCGATCGAGAAGGGCGGGACCACACTGCGCGACTTCACCAGCGCATCGGGCGCACCCGGGTACTTCCGGATCTCACTCGCCGTCTACGGCCGCGCCGGCGCGCCCTGCCGCCGCTGCGGCACCACCCTGCGCACCCGCCGGCTTGGCCAGCGCGCGACCGTGTACTGCCCGCGCTGCCAGACCTGAATGCCGTGTCACTCGGATTCAATCTTGTGACAGTGGAGGCGTTTTACTGAAGGGTTCTCGCCAAGACGCCAAGCGCGCCAAGGGACGGCAAAGGAAAGACAAAGGCGGATTCACGCAGAGCCGCAGAAGGATGGTGTTCCGTGTCCGAAAACCAGCGGAAGCCAACGGCACGCAGCCCTGATACGGGTGTAGGTCGGACTTCCAGTCCGACACGTCGGAGCCTCCACTGCTGTCGGACTGGAAGTCCGACCTACACCTTATTATTTTTTCTTTCTCTGCGAACTCCGCGCCTCTGCGTGAGATCGCATTTTCTTTATGTTCCTTGGCGCGCTTGGCGTCTTGGCGAGAGAAAAACTCCGCCGAAGGGAGTCGGTTACTCGCCGTCATCCACGTCGCGGACGAGGCGGACCGCTTTCGGGCCGGATTTGAAGTAGTAATAGCTCGCGAGACCGAACTTGAAGTCGGTGTGCCAGGCAAAGTTCGGGTAGTTCGCGTTGGGCTCGGAACTCCAGAACGAGGTAGCCACGGTGTTCGGGAAGTAGGCGGTCTGGATCGCGGGGAAACTGGCCTGATAGTCCACGATCGTGCGCAGTTCGGACCGCGTCGGCATGCGCCAGTCGGTTGCGCCGCACAGGCCCTGTTCGTTCACGGCCTGGACGTAGGCATGGGTGCCGCAGGCGGAGCCGCTGCACTCGCCGCCGTCGCCCGGGCCCGGGGCCCCGCCGTTCTCGTCGGAATCGGGGTTATGCCAGGTATAGGTATTGTTCTGGTCGCGCAGCCCGCCATCGGCCGTCTTCACCTCCCACATCAGACCGGTGACGTTATCCCGCACGCAGGACCAGGGGGTGACGGTATATACCGCATCCTGTTCGGCGAGTGGCTGACCCTGACCGTCGAGCTTCGTGAAATCGAAAATCCCGCCCTCACCGGCAATCCGGCGGATGAGTTCGTCGTCGTCCGCGGCGATCGCGTTGCCGACCGGAGCGGTCAGCAATGCGGCACCGAACAGCAGGGAAATCAGTCGATGAGGGTGATTTTTCGGCATTCTTTCGCGTCTCCCCGTGCCAACAGTCCGGGCACCAGCCCGAACCGATAGCGGATCGGCCTGCGCCACGATGACGCCGCCAGTCGTGTTATTCGGATGGTATTGACTTCAATATACGCGAGCCGTTCGCGCCTTCCAAGACGATCCCGCGCGCCACTGCCCCGATGCCACGGGGATCCGCGGCGCCACGCACTTCGCGGCCGTCATCGGTTACCACCTGCAGGTCCCCCCAGGGGTCGTCTTGGGGCGCCAGTTCATGACCGCGCTCGCGCAGGGCCGCGCGGAGCGAATCGTCGAATGCCCCCGGCTCGGACTCGATGACGTCCGGCAGGTACTGGTGGTGAAAACGCGGGCGTTCCGCCATCGCCATCGGTCCGCCGCCAGCGCGGAACTCCAGCGCCGCGAGCAGGACCATCGAGATGATCCGGCTCCCGCCCGGCGTTCCCAGAACCGCGACCCGGTCGCCGTACTCCAGGAAGGTCGGCGACATGCTCGAGAGCATCCGCTTGCCCGGTTCGATGGCATTCGCCTCGCCCTGGACGAGACCGTAGACGTTGGGCTCACCGGGTTTCGCGGCGAAGTCGTCCATTTCGTCGTTCAGTACGACGCCGGTGCCCGGCGGCATGAAGCCCGATCCGAACGGCCAGTTGATCGACAGGGTCGCGGCGACGCGATTGCCGGCGGGTCCGATGACCGAAAAATGCGTCGTATCCCGCCCACCCTGCTCCGCGCCGACGCCGGGCAGGTCTGCGCTCGGCGTGGCGCGATCGCTGCGGATCGAGGCGCGCCGACCGGCCGCGTAATCGGGATCGGTGAGCCGGTCGATCGGCACATCGACGTAATCGGTGTCACCGAGATAGCGCGCACGATCATGATAGGCACGACGCATCGCCTCGGTCACAAGATGCACGCGTTCCGCCGGATCCATCGCCGCAAGATCATAAGGGGCCAGGATATTGAGCGCCTCGACCAGGGCTATGCCGCCGGATGAAGGCGGCGCCGCGGAGACGATTTCCATGCCGCGATATTGCCCCCGGATCGGCGTGCGTTCACGCACGCGGTACTGACGCAGATCGCGCCGGCTCCAGATGCCACCGGCTGCGCGTACCCCCTGGACCAGTTTCTCGGCCACCGGCCCATCGTAAAAACCGGAGCGGCCCTGATCCGCCAGACGCTCCAGCGTCGCCGCCAGCTCGGGCTGCCGCAAGCGATAGCCGGCCGGCGGCACCTCGCCATCCTCGAGAAACGTCTCGGCGGCCGCCGGCGAGCGCTGCAGCACGTCGCGGCGGAAGCGCGCCATCGTGCGATACGGCTCACCGATCTCGTAGCCATCGCGCGCCAGACGAATCGCGGGCGCGAGGCTCCGTGCAAGTGGCAGTTCGCCGTAGTCGCGCGCGATGTGCACCAGTGCCGCCGGCAGACCGGGAATGCCCGCGGCGAGCGGGCCATCGATCGAGGCGCGCTCGATCAGTTCCCCGTCCTCGTCCTGATACATCGTCCGCGTCGCCGCGAGCGGCGCCCGCTCCCGGCCATCGACCATCACGTCCCGATCGCCATCGGCCTCATGCAGCAACCAGAAACCGCCACCCCCGAGGCCGGATCCATACGGCTCCACCACCCCCAGCGCCGCACTGACGGCAACGGCGGCATCGAACGCATTACCGCCCGCTTCCAGCACCTCACGGCCCGCCTCCGTCGCCAACGGATGCGCACTCGCAATCCCCCAGCCCCGCTCGGCTTCCTCGCCCGCAAACACCGGCGCGGCGAGAAGAGACCAGAGCAGAACACTCGAAACGAACGCTTTTACAGGCGGAAGCGGAAGGAATGAGAACCACGAATGAACACGAATGGACACGAATATTTCCCGGGGGTGGGTGTGTTTCTGGAGCTTCGCTGAAAGGTACGGAATCACCGATAACTCTTTACTGAAACCACAGATGGACACAGATCAACACAGATAGAACCCGAAAGAAGTGAAGGGGAGCGGGCAGTTGACGGACGTCCGACACCTGCATGATCGGCTGGAATGTCGGTTTTTTCTATCCGTTTCCATCTGTGGTTCCCGCCTTTTTGCCTACATGCCCCGCGATCTCAGCGAAGCTCCGACACGCTTTCCGAGCCACGGGAACCATTCGTGTCCATTCGTGTTCATTCGTGGTTCTTACTCGCCCTGAACCGCGCATCGAGGGCCTCTTTTACGGCGGGGGAGACGAATTCGGTGATGTCGCCGCCGAGGCAGGCGATTTCGCGGACGAGGCTGGAGGAGACGAAGCCGTATTCCTGGGCGGCGGAGATGAATACGGTCTCGATCTCCGGCGCCAGCCGGCGGTTCATGCCCGAAAGCTGCACCTCGAATTCGAAATCCGAGACCGCCCGCAGGCCGCGCAGGATCGCGCCGGCGCCCTGCTCGCGTGCGTAATCGACCAGCAGCGAGTCGAACGAGCGGACCTCGACATTCGGACTGCCGGCGAACACGGCCTCGGCAAAAGAGACGCGCTCTTCGAGCGAGAAGAATGGCTGCTTGGCCGGGTTCGCGGCGACCGAAATGATCACGCGGTGAAACATGCGGCTCGCGCGGTCCGCCACGTCGGCATGGCCGTGCGTGATCGGATCGAACGTACCGGGGTATACGGCGGTTACGTCCACGAGTGATCTCCCGTCGTTGGCGGTATCAAGATTGCCGCATGGCGCGCATGCCCGCAATGCGGCGCTGAAAGCCGCAGGCCGGACAAGGTATCAGGATGCGACCGGGCCCTGAAGATGCGTGCCCAGAAACCAGTCCCGCAGCCGGCCAGGGGGACTGTCATCGGCGACCGGTCGGGTCGTGCGCAGGTAGAACGCCCCGGGGGCCGTCATCGCCTCGGGCAGCAGCGGCACTAGGGTGCCGGCGGCGAGGAACTCGTCGACCAGATGGCGCCAGCCGAGGGCGATCCCCTCACCGGCCGCCGCGGCCTGGAGCAGGGTCGGATAGCTGTTTATGCGGATCGGGTGGCGCAGCGGCCCGGCCTCGACGCCGGCACGGCGCAGCCATTCGGTCCAGCCCATCCAGTCGGGATGATCGTCGTCCAGCACCAGCAGGGTCTCGAGCGGGAGTTGGTCGGCGCGCTCGGGCGTCGCCCGCCCGCCGAGGTAGTCGGGGCTGCATACGGGAAAGATCTCTTCGTCGAACAGACGCCAGACGCCCTCGCCTTGCTGGGGATCCCGTGCGTATTCGATGACGAGGTCCACTTCGTCGCTGTTGCGCTCGAAATCGCGGTCGGACGCCAGGACCCGGATGTCGAGATCGGCCGCCCGCAGTCGAAATCCGGTCAGACGCGGCATGAGCCACAGCGAGGCGATGGCACTGGTGGTACCGACGGTCACGGTGGTGTCGTCCCCGTCCGCGACGAGATCGGCCGTCGCCCGGGCCACGGCACCCAGCGCATCGGCCACCACGTCGTAATAGCGGCGCCCGGCCGCGGTCAGGCGCACGCCGCGGTCGCCGCGATCGAACAGCGACACCCGCAGACGTTCCTCCAGCGTGCGGATCTGGCGACTGACCGCGCCCTGGGTCAGGCAGAGTTCGCGCGCGGCCGCGGTGAAACTCTCCAGCCGCGCGGCGGCCTCGAAGGCGCGCAGGTTCTGCAGCGGCGGCAATGGTCCGGGACGATCAGGCATGATCTTTTCGCATACCCCTACTGAGAAACTTTCGATTGTACATGGTCTTGTGCGGACCCTACATTAGCTAAAGTCATTAATCACACCGGTTCGCGAACCGGGCCTGAAGCGCATGGAGGTCCGTCATGTCTGATCCGTTCAACACCGCACAGAAAGGCGCCATCCCCGAGGGGATCGAGAACGTACTCCGCGATACCGCACACGCCAACGGATTGCCGAACAGCGTCTATACCGACCCGGAATTCCTGCGCACGGAACGCGAGCAGGTGTTCGCGCGGACCTGGACCGCCCTCGGGTTCGCCAGCGACATCCAGGAGAACGGCGAGGTCCACCCGACCCATCTGCTGGGCATCCCGCTGATCACGCTGCGTGACCGCCAGGGCCAGGTCCGGGTCTTTCACAATGTCTGCAGCCACCGCGGGCGTCAGCTGGTCGATCAGCCCATGAAGGTCGAGGCGGGCCTGCGCTGCCCGTACCACTCCTGGCATTACGGACTCGACGGCACGCTCAAGGGCACGCCGCATATCGGCGGCATGAACTGCCACTCCTGCGAGGGTTTCGACAAGAGCCAGCACGGTCTCAAGGCCGTCCGCTCGGCCGTGTGGTGCGACATCATCTTCGTCAATCTGGACGGGCAGGCGGAATCGTTCGAGGCGTACATCGAGCCGGTCATGAAGCGCTGGGAGAGCTTCTGGGGCCGCACGGGCCCGGAAGAACTGCGCCCGGCCGCGGGGGATGGCCAGCTGACCCTCGACGTGCAGTCGAACTGGAAGCTGGCGGTCGAGAACTACTGCGAGTCCTACCACCTGCCCTGGGTCCATCCGGCGCTCAACAGCTACTCGCGGCTGGAGGACCACTACATCGTGCTGGACGAGGACGGCGAGTCGTTCGCCGGGCAGGGCACGCGCGTCTACAATCTGGCCGAGGTCGCCGGCATCACCATGCCGAAGTTCTCGCAGTGGCCGAAAGAGCGCGAGCAGGAAGCCGAATACCTGTCGCTCTATCCGAACGCGTTGCTCGGCCTGCAGGCGGATCACTTTTTCGTGGTCCTGCTCGAACCGCTCTCCGAGCACCATACGCGCGAGCACCTGCGGATCAGCTACGTCGGCGATGCGGCCGTGGACGACGAGCATGCCGCCGCGCGTGAATCGCAGTTGCAGGCGTGGAAAACGGTGTTCGAAGAGGATGTGACGATGGTTGAGGGGATGCAGCGCGGTCGCGCCTCGCCGGGCTACAAGGGCGGGGTATTCTCGCCGGTGCAGGACATCCCGACCCACCATTTCCACCAGTGGGTCGCCCGCCGGCTGATCGGCGACGGCGCCCACCGGACCGAAACGCCCCGGGAGGCGGCATCCGTATGACGGAACCCGCGGAAAACATCGACCCCGTCTGGCAGAGCTTCATCGGCGGCCACTGGGTGGACGCGGACCGCCGGCTCGGGGTCGAGGATCCCGGGACCGGCGAGACCATCGCCGAGGTCGCCCTGGCAGGCCGGGACGACGTCGACCGCGCCGTGCGCGCCGCGGCCGACTGCCACCGCTCGCGGGCGCTGACCGGACCGCGCCCGGAGAAGCGTCTGGAGATGATGTTCCGTATCGCCGCGGAGATCCGCCAGGTCACCGACCAGGGCGCGGAGATCCTGTGCCGGGAGTCGGGCAAGGCACTGGACGACGCCCGGCACGAGTTCGAGGAGGCCGCGCGCTATTTCGAGTACTACGGCGGCATGGCGGACAAAATCGAGGGCCGCTCGATCCCGCTCGGCGACGGCTATGTCGACTGGACGGTGCGTGAGCCGCTCGGCGTCTCGGCGCAGATCGTGCCCTGGAACTTCCCGGTCGCGCTGGCGTCCCGCTCGCTGGCGGCGGCGCTCGCCACCGGCAATACCGTCGTCATCAAGACCCCGGAACTGACCCCGCTCGCCGCGCTTCTGCTCGGCGTGGCCTGCGAGCGGGGCGGCGCGCCCGAGGGCGCGGTCAACATCATCACCGGCTGGGGCGACGAGGCCGGTGCCGCGCTGGTCCAGCATCCGCTGGTCAACCAGATCGTGTTCACCGGTTCGGTGCCGACCGGGCGCTCGATCCTGCACGCGGCCGCTGATCGCATCGTGCCCTGCGTGATGGAGCTCGGCGGCAAATCGGCGGGCATCGTGCACGCGGATGCCGATCTCGACACGGTGCTGGCGAGTATCCGCAGCGGCATCTTCTTCAACGCCGGCCAGGTCTGCTCCGCGATGTCGCGCCTGCTGGTGCATGAATCCATCCATGACGAACTGGTCGAGCGCGCCGTGCAGCTGGCCGAAGGACTCAGCGTGGGGCATGGGCTGGAGAATCCGGACCTCACGCCGCTGATCTCGTCGGGCCAGCGTGAGCGCGTCGAGCGGCTTTGCCGGTCGGGGATCGATGCCGGCGCCACCGCCGTCACGGGCGGTCGCCGCATCGACCGCGCGGGCTGGTTCATGCAGCCAACGGTGTTTACCGATGTTCACCCCGATATGGACATCGCCCGCGAGGAGGTCTTCGGGCCAGCGCTTTCGCTGATGAAGTTCGGGAGCGACGAAGAGGCGATCGAGATCGCAAACGGGACCGACTACGGGCTGGTCGCCGGCGTATTCACGCGTGACCTCGATCGGGCGATGAAGACCTCGCAGCAACTCGTCGCCGGCCAGGTGTTCGTCAACGAATGGTTCGCCGGCGGCGTCGAGACGCCGTTCGGCGGTACGCGGCAGTCCGGCTACGGCCGCGAGAAAGGCCTGGAGGCGCTGGACAACTACCTGCAGACCAAGAACGTCGCGATCCGCCTCGGCGGGTAACGGGCCTTCGCCCCCGGCATGCAGCCGTCCCGCCGAATCGCGGGGCCGCGCGAGGCCTGCTACCGTAGCGGCCCCGATATTGCAACCCGCCGGGACGGCTCCATGCATGTAATCGACGCGGAAACGGTGCACGAGCGACTGCACTACCCCGGTCTGATCGAGGCCCTGGAACGGGCGCATCGCGACAGCCCGCCATGGATGGACCGGACCCTGATGCAGGCCCCGGACCACGGGGTTCATCAAGGCGAGGCGTTTCTGGTGCTGCCGGCCTGGTTCCCCGGGCGCGTGATGGGCGTGAAGATGGCCACAGTCATCCCGCGCAACGCGGACGCCGGCCGGCCCACGATCCATGCGAGCTACCAGCTGTTTGACGGCGACACCGGCGAGCCAAAGGCGAATATCGACGGCACCGCCCTGACCCTGCGCAAGACGGCAGCCGATTCGGCACTCGGCAGTCGGCTGCTGTCACGTTCGGATTCCGGGACGCTGCTGATGGTGGGCGCCGGGGCGCTCGCCCCGCACCTGATTGCGGCGCACCAGGCGGCGCGCCCGTCGCTGCGCCGCGTGCTGGTCTGGAATCGTACCCCCCACCACCGCGACAGCCTGGTCGAGGCATTGCGGGCGGAGGAAATCGACGCGGAGGCGGTCGATTCGATCGCCGACGCGATCCCGGAGGCGGACATCATCTGCTGCGCTACCGGGACCATGGAGCCCCTGATCAAGGGCCAGCTGCTGCAACCGGGGCAACATCTGGATCTGGTCGGGTCGTTCAACCCGTCCATGCGCGAGAGCGACGACGACTGCGTGCGGCGGGCCCGGCTGTTCGTCGATTTCCGCGCGAGCACCGTCGATGCGGCCGGCGACCTGTTCCACCCGATCACGGACGGCGTGATCGAGGAATCGGACATCATTGCCGACCTGTTCGAACTCTGCGGCGGCCGTCAGTCCGGCCGCGGGGACGATACGGAAATCACCCTGTTCAAGAACGGCGGCGGGGCGCATCTCGACCTGTTCGCGGCCGAACATCTGGTGGAGCAGGTCGACCGCGACTGATTGGCGGGCGGCGCCGGCACCCGGGTATGTACCGCCGTTTCAGCCTGCCGCGTCGAGGCCGAACTCGATCGCCACGATCCCCGCGACGTCGATGTCCTCCTCCGAGGGATTGAGCGCCCGCCGGATATGACGGGCGGGCGCCGGGCCTTCACTCCCGACCTCGGCGGCGAGATTCAGGACCACCCGCTTGCGGTAGTACTCGCCATCCGGCGTACGCACGAGCAGGACCGTCGGCTGGATGCGGGCGTCCGGGCGCGACCCGAGCACCACGCCGGCCGCGCCATTGTCGAGTTCGACGAGGCTGCCGGCCGGATAGATGCCGACACAGCGGATGAATTCCTGCACCAGGCGGTCGCCAAAGGTCCCGCCGGCGCCGTTGTAGAGCTGCTGCAGCGCCTTGTCGGCGGCCATCGCGGCGCGGTAGGGGCGTTCGCTGGTCAGCGAGTCATAGGCATTGGCCAGGGCCACGACCCGCACATGCAGCGGCAATTCCACACCCGCACGCCCGGAGGGGTAACCGCTGCCGTCCAGACGCTCATGATGCAGGCGGACGATATCGAGCACCTCGGAGGGGAATTCGCCCTTCTCGAGCAGGATATCGTACCCATCCTGCGGGTGACGGCGCGCGATGTCCCACTCCGCATCCGTCAGCGCATCGGTCTTGTCCCGGATCGCGGGCGGCATGAAGAGTTTCCCCGTATCATGCAGCAGCGCACCGAGGCCGATGCGTTCAAGCTCCTCACGCTCGAGTCCGAGATGGGCACCGAACGTCAGGGCGAGGATGCAGACGTTGATCGAGTGGACCGAGGTGGGCGCATCCCGTTCGTCGAGGTTGGAAAGCCAGACCGCGGCGCCGGGATTCCCCGCCACCGTCTGCAGCAGATCGGCGACGGCAACCCGGCCCTCGCGGACATCCGGGAAATCGCCACCATCCAGCCCCTGGAACACGGCCTCGACGAAACGACGGGTCTGCGCGCGGCTCTCCCACGCGCGGCGAAGCAGGCGCTCAAAGCGGGCGGTATCCGGATAGCGCTCGTTACCGAAGGCATTGGCGGTATCCGTCTCCGGCCGCGGCGTGGACAGACCGACCTCCTGATCCGCGGCTGGACGGTCGAGCGCCTCGAGTGCGTCCGCGCTGCAGCGATCCGGATCAACATAGACCTGCTCGCAATACGATCGCAGGACCTCCAGTTCCTCATCGGTCGATATCTCGAAACCCTGGAACATCAGCGGGATTTCGGTCCACGGACGGTCCGGCTCGACGACGTAGAGGCCGTAACGGAGTTGCTCTACCGGAATGCCGCGAAGATGTTTGACGTCGACCATATTGCTCTATCCGCCCCTCAAGGGCCTTGTTCAGCCGTGCCGGCTCCACATGACAATAGCGCGGTGCCGGGCACGGGTATAGCACGAGGGCCCGGGCGCCTGAATCCGTAACGCCGGCGGCACCGTATCAGGCAATGCAGCCCCCGACACTTCGCGGACACCCGACGGATACTGCCAATGGATTCACTTGAAAACGGTTACACCGCCGTGGTGATTGGTGCCTCCGGCGGCATCGGTTCGGCGTTTATCGACCACCTGCGGGGGGACCCGCGCTGCGCCCGGGTGCTCGGGCTCCACCGACGCTCCGAACCACCCGTCGACATTACCGACGAGCAGAGTGTCGCCGATGCGGCGACATGGTTGCAGGGGACTGCCCCCACCGTTCATCTGATGATCGATGCCACCGGTGCGCTGAGCCTGGATGGCCGGCGCCCCGAGAAACGCCTGGCGGAACTCGACCCGCAGATTATGGCCCGGCTGTTCGCCGTTAACGCGACCGGGCCGGCGCTGCTGCTCAAGCACCTCGGCCCGCTGCTGCCGCGACGCCAGCGCGGCATTTTCGCAACGCTCTCAGCGCGCGTGGGCTCGATCGAGGACAACCGCCACGGCGGCTGGATCAGCTATCGTGCATCGAAGGCGGCACTGAATCAGATCGTTCGCACGGCGGCACTCGAGATGCGCTGGCGCCAACCGCACGTGGTGTGCGTTGGATTGCAGCCGGGAACGGTCGACACGCGCCTGTCCGCACCATGGTATTCGGGCGACGGCAGCGATCTGCTCACGCCGACTGAATCCACAAGGCGCCTGCTCGAGGTCCTGGATGGTCTCGGCGCCGACGCCAGCGGTGGCCTGTACGACCATGCGGGCGAGCGGATCCCGGGCTGACGGTCTCCGCGCTCAGGCCGCCAGGCCGAACTCGCGCGCGACCAGCCGCGACACATCGATCCCCGAGGCGGACGCGTCGATCGAGCGCGCGATGCGGCGGGGGCCGTCTTCGCGCGAGCGACGTACCTCGGCACCGAGATTGACCAGCAGGCGTTTGCGGTAGGGCTCGCCGTCCGGCGTGCGGACCATGAGGATGGTCGGCCACAGACCGCCGCCCGGGCGTGCCCCGACCACGATCCCGCGCGCGCCGTTGTCGAGCTCGACCACGCTGCCCACCGGGAATATGCCCATGCAGCGGATAAACTCCTGCACCAGATCCACGCTGAATTCCTGCGCGGCGTTGGCGTACAGCTCATGCAGCGCCTTGTCGGGCGCCACGGCCTCCGCCCACGGCCGCCTGGAGGTCATCGTGTCGTAGGCATCGGCGAGGCCGACGATCAGCGCCTTGCGCGGGATCATTTCGCCGCGCAGACCCCGCGGGTAGCCACCGCCGTCCCAGCGTTCGCGGTGCAGGCGGATCACCTCCAGCGACTCGGTGTGAACCTGGCCGCTTTCGGCCACCAGTTCATAACCGGCCTGCGGATACTCGCGCGCGCGCGCCAGTTCCGGTCCAGTCAGCGCGTCGGGCTTCTCGAGCAGCTCACGCGGCAACGTCGTCTTGCCGACGTCGTGCAGGAGCGCGCCGAGCGCAAGCCGGCGCAGTCCACGGCGCTCGATTCCAAGGTGGGCGCCCAGGGTCAGCGCCAGCACCGTGGTGTTCACGGCGTGAACGGCCATCGCCTCGTCCCGTTCGCGCATCCGGGTGAGCCACAGCGAAGCGGTCGGATCCTCGATCACGAGATCGGTCAACTCGTCGACCGTGGTCTCGATCCGCGCGACATCCACCATGCGTCCGTCGCGTGCACGGATCAGGGCATCGCTAGCGGCTGCCTGCGCATCCCCGCGGACCGCGCTGGCGGCCTGCACAAGGGTCGAGAAACGCTTGCGGTCCGGATTCTGGGCCTCGGCGAACAGGACACCCACACTGCGGCGGCGTGCCCGCTCCGACGGGCGCTTCGGGGTTGGTCGCGTGGCTTTCGCGGGCTGCGCCTCGGCCGGCCCGGACTGTTCCTCCGCCAGCGCATGGCCCTGTTTCACGACCTCGCGGCGGACGGCTGCAAGGGCCTTCTCGTCGGAGCGCTCGTCATCGATGATGACGATCCGGCAATACTCGCGGAGCGCCTCCAGTTCCTCCGCCCCCAGGATCCGGAATCCCTGGAACAGGAAGGGCGTTTCCACCCATGGACGGTCGAGTTCGCGTACGTAAAGGCCCGGCCGCAGCAGTTCGACCGGTACACCGGTGGTCCCGTTATCCTGAGCCATGGATCCGCCTCCTGGCATGACACGTCGGTGCGCGCCACCGTGCCGCGGGCACGGCCGGGCCGGCGCCCGTGCAGCGCCGCACCCCGCGCGGGTCGTCGCCTCGCCGGTGGCGGACTGATCGACCCTATGTCGGCGAACCATAGTCGGCCAGCGCCCCTTTTTCCGTGACGTGGTTCACGCCTGAGGAAAACGGCGAAATGCGGGGACGCGCGGAACCGCCCGGACCAGCGGCATGCCTTCCGGGGGGATCAGATGATTTCGGGGCGACCGAAATGATGCCCCTGCGCCGCGAAGCAGCCGATCCCGTGGAGGTATTCCGCCTCCTCCGCGGTCTCGACCGCTACTGCGGACACGGATAGACCATTCTCGGTCGCCAGCGTGACCAATCGATTCGCGAGATCACGCCGGGTCGGGTCGAGATGGACGTCGCGGACCAGCGGGCCGGCGAGCTTGATCCATTCCACTGGCAGCCGGGCAAGCAAGGGGGTTACGTCATCCGGGTGCTGACAGGCATCCAGGGCCAACGTGACGCCGGCGGAATGAAGCCGCCGCAATTCATCGAGCTCGGTGTCGGTGGCGCGGCGCAGCAGGGCCGCGCGCAGATCGAGTTCCACGGCGCTGGGCGGTAGATCTTCTGCCGCCAGGCGATCGAGCAGACCGGCGGCGAATCGACCCGCCACGAGTTCCGCGTAATCGACATTGAGCACGGCCCGTGGGCGCGGCTCCGGGAGGACGGTCCACCATAGCGCGAGCGCCGCGAACGCCAGCGTCTGCACGCGTTCGCTGATCAGGGCCGCACAACCGCGCTCGAACGCGAGCGGGAGGAAATCGGCGGGCGGAATCCAGCCTTCGCGCGGATGATGCCAGCGCGCAAGGGCTTCATGCGCGACGACCTGACCACTGGCGAGCCCCACCACCGGCTGCAGCGCGACCGCGAATTCGTCGCGCCGGATTGCGCCGCGCAGCGTGTCGTCCGAGCACAGCCTTTCCAGGCGCGCGCCCATGCGCGCGGGGCTGTACACCCCGATCGATTCGTCGTCGTAGCGCGCCTGGACCAGCGCCGCATCGGCGCGCTGCAGCAGTTGCTCCGAATCGCCGCCATGATCGGGGTAGATGCTGATCCCGACACTCGCGCCAATGCATTCGCGCCCCGCGCCGAGGCGAATCGGTCGGGCCGCCACGGCGCAAAGCCGTTCGGCGATGTCACGGCTGTCGGCCTCGGTGGCGATATCCTCGGCCACCACCAGGAATTCATCGCCGCCGACGTAGGCGAGCGTATCGGAGTCCCTTGTCGCGTCGGCGAAGCGAGTCGCCAGGCGGCTCAGACAGTCGTTCAGCTCCGGCCGAGAAAAATGCGGGCGCTGCGCGTCGAACCCGTCCAGGTCGATATACAGCAGCGCGACCCTGCCGCGATTGCGGTGCGCGGTGCGAATGGCCCGCTCGATGCGGGCCTGCGCAAGCGCCCGGTTCGGCAGCCCCGTGAGATCGTCGTAATAGGCCGCCTCGTAGCGGCGCTGTTCACGGTCTCGGTCTTCGGTGACATCGTGCGACAGCCCGAGCCAGTAGACGACCTCGCCCGGAGCATTCCGGAACGGCAAAAGATCCATGGCGTTCCAGAACGGACGGCCGGCGCGGGTGTAATTCAGCAGCTCGACACGACAGGGCCAGCCGCCCGCCAATGCGCGTCGCAGGCGTTCGCGTTCCCCCATCGGACCACCGTCGCCCTGGAGGAACCCTGGGCCGAGTCCAGACAATTCGTCAGCGCCGTAGCCGGTCAGCGCGGTGAAGCCGTCGTTGATATGCACGATACGGTCCTCGCCATCCGCGGACGTGGGCGCGGTGGCGACGAAGATCGCCGCGTCCCGGGGCGCGGCATGATCGCCCTCGGCGGCGGCCCGATCGACATCGATTTCGTGCAGGACCCAGATCCAGTGCATGATGCCCAGGGCGTCGATGCGAACGGGGTCGACACGCCAGGCCATGCCGAACGGCGTGCCGTCACGCCGGTACTGAACCGTCGCCCCGGCATCGGGCTGTCCGACCGCCAGTCGCTCGAACGCGTTGCGCAGCCGCGCCTGATCGGTGGCCGGCCCCGCAAGCGCACCAAACGCCACGCCATCCACGGCCTCGGCCGTATACCCCGTCATGCGCGCGAATCCGGCATCGGCCGTCCGTATGCGCGGCCACGCACCCTCGGCAATCCGGCCATCGGTGATCAGTACGGCATACGACGCAGGGCCGTTACGCCCGCTTGCATCGGGGCGCCAGATGGCCTC
The DNA here is from genome assembly GCF_001614315.2 of Halofilum ochraceum. NCBI lineage: Bacteria > Pseudomonadati > Pseudomonadota > Gammaproteobacteria > Chromatiales > Ectothiorhodospiraceae > Halofilum > Halofilum ochraceum. Next base: position 37,047 of record NZ_LVEG02000011.1, on the reverse strand, counting down.
CGGATCGACCATCCAGCGCGCGCCAGCCCGCCCGTAAGAGGAGCCGCGTGGGCGTACGGGCTCACTCCAGGAGTCAGGACGATCGACGGGGGGTTCGCCGGATGGTGCCATCGGCGCGATGCTCCATTGTCATCCGATGCCGACCAGTGCCCCGCGCGGGATCACCGGCTGTCCGGCGGGCGGCGGATCCCGACCATGGCGCCGGCGCAGGCAATGGTACCGCGTCGACCGGCCGTCGACATCCCGGCCGCGATCAGTCCGCGAGGCGCGGGTCGTGGGCAAAATCCGCGCGCCGGAATACCAGCGCGGGCTCATCACCCACGGCTCTGCGGGTCTCCACACCATTGACGTCGACCCACAGCCGCCAGGTCTGCTGGCGGGCAGGGTCGCGGCGCGCGAAGGCCTCGCACCCGAGAATCGCGATATTCGTGCGCCCTCGCGGATCGCGTACGGACGTGTAACGCAGGACCTCGACGCCCGCCTCTCGGGCACTCTCCGCGAGGGCCTGGGTCGCCGAGTAATCCGTCGGTGCCGTCCACAGTTGCTGATCGTGGTCGAGCGGCGGCCGCGTCAGGTCCAGCCCGGTTCGCGTGTCATACGGCACGGAGAATACGGTAAGGACGGCGGCATTGCGCGGGGTAACACCCGCGGACGAAGCCTCGAAGAACATCAGGCGCCAGAACGCCAGTTCGGCCATGGCCGCCGGGATGTCGACCGAGGCGTAGAACACGCCCCGTCGGTCGCCACGCGCCCGGAAACGGGAGCCGTTCGGTGGCGGCGCACCATACCGGAACGGTGTCTGCAGCAGATAATGCAGACCTGCACAGGGCTCCGGAACCGGCGGCTTGGACTCCTCGAGGATATCCTCCAGCAGTTCCTGTTCCGCGACGGTATCGGTCAGGCGGCGGGTGGTCGCGCTGTGCTGGTCCTCGACTGCACGCCAGCAGTCGCCGCGCAACGGCCGCGCCTCAGATGCGAGCGCGGAAGGCGTCCACATAAGCCAGGGTATCCACCAGCCCCTCCACGCTCGCGACATGCTCGCGCGGAACGGCCTGCAGGTGCTCGTTGTAGTGATCGAACCAGGCGCGGGCGGCCTGCTCATCGTCGGCGGTGATCGTATCCAGACCCCGGACGAGGCGGACCAGCAGTGTGGCCAGTTCCCAGGACTTGTGCTTCGGATCGAGGGTGTAGTCGCCGCGCATCAGCCGCGACACGCTGGCCGGGCTGAGGCCGAGTGCGGCCGCCAGCTCGCGACCGCTGAGACCCAGCCGCTCCGCGCTGCGAACGACGGCCTTGCTCAGCACGTCACGCCGCTCGGGCCGGTCAACGGAACGGGCAGCCGGGCGATTCATGGGGAGATCTCCTGTTTCATGTAGAGAATTATACGCGAATAATTTCTACAGAAACAGCTCATGCAGGCGCCGAATACAGCAATGCGTGCGCGTCTCCGCCGGTCTTCTCACGGTCAACCTCCCAGTCGACGGGAATCACGGGCCGGTCCGCGTGCGCGGCCACTTCCAGGTAGATATGGGCTCCGGGCGCAAGCCATCCACCCTCGGCCAGACGCCGGCACGCATCCTCGGCGAGCCGTGGCTGTGCGAAGGGCGGATCGAGGAACACGACGTCGAACCGCTGCGGTGCCCGGTTGAGGTAACGGGCCATCTGCGCATGCACGACCTGCACGGCGTCGGTGCCGAACTGATCGCGGGTCGCGGCGAGCGCCGCGGCGACCTCGCGCGATGCCTCCACCATCACGACCTCAGCGGCGCCGCGCGACGCGGCCTCGAACCCGAGCGCACCGGAGCCGGCGAACAGATCGAGACAGCGGGCCCCTTCCAGATCGAACGCGAGCCAGTTGAACAGGGTCTCGCGGCGGCGGTCGGCGGTCGGACGCAGCCCGGGCGCGCCGGGGAAATGGATCCGCCGCCCGCGCCAGGCGCCACCGATGATGCGCACCGCGTTACTGCGCTGCCGCGCCATCGCCCGCATCCCCGCCATCGCGCGCGCGGTCACCACCGACGATGACGGTTACGCGGGGGCGCTGCCCGAGCGCGTCGAGGAAGGCCGCATGCGCGCTGTCCGCATCGACGTCCCGGACCTGTTCGGGGAAACGTTCGAGGTAATCGACCGGCAGGCCGTAGAACCCCATCATCGCCAGATAGCCGGTGATATCGTCGTTCGAGTCGACCTGCAGCGGGAAGCCGCCGGTGATATTGAGAATCGAATCCTCGACCTCGTCGGCGGACGGCCCTCTCGAATGGAACTCATTGAAGACGTCACGGACCACGTCGAGGGCCTCATCGACCTGATCGCCACGCGTCTGCAGCTGGATCCGGAACGGGCCAGCCTGTTGCATCGGGCTGAAGTAGCTGTAGACGCCATAAACGAGGCCCCGCTTTGAGCGGACCTCGTCGTAGAGCCGGGAAGTGAAGCCACCGCCCCCGAGGACATGGTTCGCCACGTAGAGCGCGGGCCAGTGCTCATAGCCCCGTGCAACGCCCGGGCGGCCGATCTTCACGTGCGCCTGGGTCGAGGGGAATGGCTCCTCGATCGTCCGGTCTTCCTCGAGCTCCGGCACCGGCGGCAAGGCCGGTGCGCTCTCGCCAGCGGGCAGATCGCCAACCAGCGTACGCGCGAGCGTTTTCGCCCGCGCGCGATCGATATCGCCGACGATCGCGATATTGGCATTGGCCCCCACGTAGTACCGATCATGGAAGTCCCGGACGGCATCGCGATCGATGGCCTTGAGCGACTCCCGGGTCCCGAGCGGATCCTGGCCATAGGGGTGATCCCCGTAAATGGCCTCTCGAAAGAGACTGTCGGCGATCCCGCCCGGCGACTGTTCCTGTTCGCGCAGGCCGGTGAGCTGCTGTTCGACCAGCCGCGCCAGTTCGTCCTGCGGAAACGCCGGGCGCGACAGCAACTCGCCGACGAGCCCGGCGACCGGATCCAGGTGCTCCGCCTCACTGAGCGAGCGCAGCTTGACCCAGGCCATGTCGCGGGCTGAGCCGGTCGAGACCTCGGCGCCTTCGCGCTCCAGTGCGCGGGCGACGGCGTCGGTATCACGCTCGTCGGTTCCGGACATGAGCAGATTGCTGGTCAGGCGGGCCATGCCGGGTTGATCACCGTCACGCGCGCTGCCGGCATCGAAAGTGACGCGGGCATCGACCATCGGGATCTCCGGCGCGCGCACGAACATGACCCGCGCGCCGTTGTCAGTAGTCCACTGCTCGATCTCCGGCGCCGCCAGTGCCGCGGCCGGCGCCAGCATCAGCGCCAGCGCGATGGCAGCGTGCATGCGGGGGAATCTACTGCGCGACTGCATCTTCACCTCCAATCGGGCCCGCGCCACCATCCGCCGGCCGACCGGCCCCATCGACCCCTTCGGGGACGAGTTCGGCGACGGTCAAGCGTTGATCCGTAAGATACTCACGGGCGACCCGGTGGACGTCCTCTGTCGTCACCTGTTCCACGCCCTGCTGGTAGGCGTCCCAGGCGTCCTGACCGACGCCGGTCATCTCGAGCATGCCCATGCGCATCGCCTGGTAGAACATCGAATCACGCTGGAAGACATCGCTCGCGCGCACGTTGGTCTTCACGCGCTCGAGCTCGTCCGCGTCGATCGTCCCGTCCTTGAGACGCTCGATCTCCTCGCGCAGCGCGGATTCCAGTTCCCCGATCTCGCGATCGGATGCGGGCGTTCCGCCAACGCTGAAAAGCGTCTCGTCCATACGGCCAAGCGGCGAATAACTGGCCCCCGCACCCGAGGCCACCTGCTGGCCACGCACGATGTTGCGCTCGATGCGCGCGCTGCGCCCGCCATCGAGGACGCCCGCCAGCACGTCCAGCGCATAAATATCATCGGGGCTGTCCAGACTCCCGAGTGCCGGCACGCGCCAGCCCATGGCCAGATACGGCAGCTTCGCCGGCGCATGGACCTTGAGGCGGGTCTCGCCCCGCGGCTCGATCTCCGAAGGCGCAGGCCGTCGCGGCAGCTCGACCGACTCGCGGTCGCCGAAATGTTTCTCCGCCAGCTCGCGCACCCGCTCGGGCTCGATATCGCCAACGACCACGAGCGCCGCATTGTTCGGCGAATACCACTTGCGGTACCACGTCTCGAGGTCCGAGAGCGTCATCGACTCGAGGTCGGCGCGCCAGCCGATGATGGGCGAGCGTTGGGGCGACGACGGGAAGGCGGCGGCTCGCAGACGCTCCCAGGTCAGCGAGCGCGGCTGGTCCTCGACGCGTTGGCGGCGCTCTTCCTGCACGACCCGGATCTCCTGCTGAAACTCCTCGGCGGGGAGCGTCAGGTTGGTCATCCGATCCGCCTCGAGCTGCAGCATCAGATCGAGATGTTCGGCGGCGATCTGCTGGTAATAAGCGGTGTAATCATGGCTGGTGAAGGCATTCTCGGAGCCGCCATGGCGCGCGATAATGTTGGACATCTCGCCGGGACCGTAGTTTTCGGTCCCCTTGAACATCATGTGCTCGAGCGCATGCGACACCCCGGTGATGCCGCGGTGCTCATCGACACTCCCGACCCGGTACCAGACCTGCGAGACGACGACCGGCGCCCGGCGGTCGGTGCGCACGAGCACCTTCATCCCGTTGTCGAGACGATACTCATGGATTTCCGCCGGACCATCGTCGGCGCCGACGGCCAACGCCGGCACCAGCAACAGCAGTGCGGACAGAAGCTTGAGGATACGACCCATCGGTTTATTCCCCGGTTGGCGGGCGGCTGGTAGCATACCGCTTTCGCCAAGGTTGGCGGCAGCTGCGTGAACGCAGCGTGACCGCATCATGAACACGTTGTCATGCGCACGCGCAGCGGCGCGTCGCCCCCTACCGCACCCTGCGAGTTTCCCGTCATGCGCCTGTTCGGCCTGTTCAAGGGTAAAAAGAAAGAACCCAAATCGCCCGCGGACGAGGCGCCCGTCGACGATACGGCGGCAACGGCGCCGGACGCGGTCGCCGAGCAGGACGAGCAGCCCCGCCTCGAAGCGGGTCTGGAAAAGACGCGCAGTCGCATGGGGGCCGGTCTGCGCGCGCTGTTCGGCGGGCGCGCCCTCGACGACGAACTGCTCGAGCAGATCGAGGAGGAGCTGCTGCTCGCCGATACCGGCATCGACGCGACCCAGTCCATCCTGGACACGCTGCGCCGCGAAGCCAAGCGCGCGAAGACAGCGTCCGAGGTGCGCGACATCCTGCGGCGCACGCTGATCGACATGCTCGTGCCGCGCGAGTCCGAGCCGCCGGAACCGCCGCCCGGGCAGCCGTGGGTGATGCTCGTGGTCGGCGTGAACGGCTCGGGCAAGACGACCACGATCGGCAAACTGGCGCAACGCCTGCAGGCCGCTGGGCATTCGGTCGCGCTCGCCGCCGGCGATACGTTCCGCGCGGCGGCGGTGGAACAGCTCCAGCAGTGGGGCGAGCGCGTCGGTGTCCCAGTAATCGCGCAGAAGACCGGATCGGATTCGGCGGCCGTGATCCATGACGCCCTCGCGCATGCGCGCTCGCGCGGCATCGAGATCGTACTCGCGGACACGGCGGGGCGCCTGCACACGCAATCGAACCTGATGGAGGAACTGCGCAAGGTCCGGCGCGTGATCGCGCGCTTCGACGAAACCGCCCCGCACGAGACGCTGCTGGTGCTGGATGGCGGCTCGGGCCAGAACGCACTCGTCCAGGCGCGCCAGTTCGGCGCTGCGGTCGACGTCACCGGGCTCGCCATCACAAAACTCGACGGCACCGCCAAGGGCGGCATCGCCTTCGCCATCGTCCAGGAGACCGGTCTGCCAATCCGCTTCATCGGCGTCGGCGAAAAACCCGAAGACCTGCGCCCGTTCGAACCCGAGGCCTTCGTCGACGCGCTGCTGGGGCAGGACACGGGCGCAGCGGTGGGTTCGGGGAGTCGCGGGTGAAGAACCACGAATGAACACGAATGAACACGAATGTCGGCGGGTGAATACTTCGGGACGTGGCGTATGTGTGGCACGTCCATTGCCGGATCGCCCCGATGAAGACCCGCAGCGGCCCGCCAATTGCCAGGTGTTTGCGCGCGAAACCGAAGGAGTCGGTTCGCAGGGCGTGTCCACTTCCTCATACGCCCTGCCTTACATTCGTGTTCATTCGTGTTTATTGGCAGGCGCATCCATGCGCCTGCCCCGTTTGGGGCTGGCGCGAAGATTCGCTCCCGGCGAATCTTTCGTGGTTCCCTTCCCCTGGTGTGCTTCATGATCCGGTTCGATAACGTCAGCAAGCGCTACCCTGGCCGGAAGGAGGCGTTGTCGGGTCTTTCGATGGATCTGCCCGACGGGGAAATGGCGTTTCTCACGGGGCATTCCGGGGCCGGCAAGTCGACGCTGCTGAAGCTGATCGCGCGGATCGAGCGTGCGACCCGCGGTACGCTGCTGGTCGGCAACGTCAATCTCTCCACGCTGCCGCGCCGGCGCGTGCCCTGGCTGCGCCGGCAGATGGGCATCGTCTTCCAGGACCACCACCTGCTCTACGATCGCACCGTTTTCGACAACGTCGCGCTGCCGCTGGTGATCGCCGGATACCGCTCGGGTGAACTCGCACGGCGCGTGCACGCCGCGCTGGATAAGGTCGGCCTGCTCGACAAGGAAAAGCAGATGCCGATCACGCTCTCCGGCGGCGAGCAGCAGCGGGTGGGGATTGCACGCGCGGTGGTCCACCGCCCGCGTCTGCTGCTCGCCGACGAGCCGACCGGTAACCTGGACCCCGCGCTCTCTCGCGAGATCATGGACCTGTTCGTTCAATTCAATCACGTGGGCGTGACGGTGCTGGTGGCGACTCATGACATCGCACTGACGGAGGCATTCGGGCTGCCGGTCCTGTCCCTTGAGGGGGGCGCGCTCTCCCGCGACGACTTCCACGGGAGGGCGCATGGCGCGTAACACCCGCCGAGCGGCCCGGCCGGCCCCGCCCAGGAAGACCCCGGCGAAGGGCAAAAGGGACACAAGGGGATCGCGCCCGCGGACACGCGGGCGACAGCTCGCGCGGCCGTCCGCGTGGTTGCAGGAACACGCCCGCGCCGCGCTCGGCAGTCTTGGCCGTATGTGGCGCAACCCCGTCGCCAACGGCATGACGGCGGCCGTGATCGCGATCGCCCTCGCGCTCCCCGCTTCCCTGTGGATGCTCCTGCAGAATGTCGAGCGGGCGACCGCCGGCTGGGATGCGGGCGCCCGCATCTCCGTCTATCTCGAACCCGGGCTCGAGGCGGCCGCGGTCGAACGCGCGACCGAAACGATCGCCGGGCGGGAGTCGGTCCGCGTCCTGGAGCGTATCTCCCCCGATGAAGCGTTGGCGGAATTCCGCTCCCTCGCGGGATTCGAGGATGCGCTTTCGGCACTCGACGGCAATCCGCTGCCGGCGGTCGTCGTGATCGAGCCGGCGGCCGGCACGCCACGCTCGGCCTCGGCGCTCGGAAGCCTCGCCACGACCCTCGACGATATTGACGGCGTCGACCGCATACAGGTCGATCTCGAGTGGGTAGAGCGCCTCTACGCGCTGCTGGACCTTATCGAACGGGGCGTCGGACTGTTCGCGGTATTACTGGCAGCGGGCGTGCTGCTGATCGTGGGGAATACGATCCGGCTCGACATCCTCAACCGGCGCCAGGAGATCGAAGTCACGAAACTGATCGGGGCGAGCGACGCCTTTATCCGGCGGCCGTTCCTCTATGGCGGGCTCTGGTTCGGCCTGCTGGGCGCCGTCGCCGCGTGGCTGCTGCTCGCGCTGACCGGGATGCTGCTCGCGGGACCGACGGCCCGACTGGCCTCCGCCTACGGCAGCGGTTTCCGCCTGAGCGGTCTTGGCGGACTGGAGAGCCTGGGCCTGCTGGGGGCCGGCGTGGCGTTGGGCCTGCTCGGCTCGTGGCTCGCGGTCGGCCGGCATCTGCGCGCCATCGAACCCGGGTGAGGCCGATTTCCGGGCAGGGCAATAGCGCTCACGGGGTTGAAAAAGCGTTTCACCGCCCCCAAAGCTTCCTGTTGGTGCATTGCCCCGTGCTCCGCGCGGGGAACTTCGGCCGCATTTAGCAGTCCCATGACGTGAGTGCTAAAATTACGCAGAGTCGCAGGAGTGGAACAGTACATGAGCACAGCGCTGCTGAAACCGTCGCAACATCTTCCGGCCGTCACCGGGGACCTGAACGCGTATATCCACGCGGTCAACAATCTCCCCGTGCTCGACTTCGAAGAGGAACAGCGGCTCGCACATGAGCTGCGCGACCACGATGACCTGCAGGCGGCACAGCGCCTGATCATGTCGCAGCTCCGCTTCGTGGTTCACATCGCGCGCGGCTATCAGGGGTATGGTCTGCCAATGGCCGACCTGATCCAGGAAGGCAATATCGGCCTCATGAAGGCGGTCAAGCGCTTCGATCCCGACGTGGGCGTGCGCCTGATCTCCTTCGCCGTCCACTGGATCCGCGCGGAGATCCACGAATACGTGATCCGCAACTGGCGGATCGTGAAGGTGGCCTCCACGAAGGCGCAGCGTAAGCTGTTCTTCAAGCTGCGCTCGGCGAAGAACCGCCTCGGCTGGTTCACGCAGGAAGAGGTCGAGAACGTCGCCCATGACCTCGGCGTGGAACCGAAGACCGTGATGGAGATGGAATCCCGGCTGGCCGGCCAGGATACGCCGTTCGACGCCCCGGTCGATGCCGACGAGGACGAACAATTCTCGCCCTCCTCCTGGCTGGAGCAGAACGATTCCGATCCGGCGGCTTCGGCCGAGCGCGCGGATATGGTCGAACACGAGCACGAGCAGCTGCAGGGCGCGCTCGCCGATCTGGATGAGCGCAGCCGGGACATCCTGCGGCAGCGCTGGCTGGACGAGAATCGGACGACCCTGCAGGAACTCGCGGATCACTATGGCGTATCCGCGGAGCGGATCCGTCAGCTCGAATCGAACGCGATGAAGAAGATCCGGCGCTCCATCACGCTGGACGCGTAACCTCGACGCGTTACGACGCTGCGCTGCATCGCCGCCCGGCACCCGCCGGGCGGTGCGTGCCCGCCTACAGGCGCATCCCGCTGACAAAAGAAGACCCGGCGCCTGGCCGGGTCGAATAAGCTCCTGTCGGACACGATTGCGGACGCTGCACAGCCGCCGCTGCCATATCCATCGTCGGGCCGGCGAGTCTGCGTTCCACGCCCACGAGGGGTCGGGGCGGGTCGCACCGGCCGACCACGTGACAGCATACGTGGTCCTCCCCTTGCACGCCCGTGAAACGCATCACAGGATCCCGCGCCCGCTGCGCGATCCACTCCCGACCCTGCAAGCGGCTCTCTACTGCCGGCGACACCGACGCGGGAGCGTCCCGGCACGGAGCCCGGGGTCAATCGAGGAGTTGCAGCACCAGCGGCAGGTAGTGATCGATCATCAAGGCGCCGAACAGCCCCATCAGATAGGTGATCGAGAACAGGAAGGTCCGGATCGCCTGACCCGCCTCATTATGGCGCCATAGCCGCCATGCATGCTGCAGAAACCGGGCGCCGAAGCCGACCGCGCCGGCGAGATAGACGAGCCCGGCCATGCCGACGAGATAGGGCAGCAGTGTCACGACGAACAGCAGGACGGTGTAGAGCCAGATGTGCAGCCGCGTGAGTTCGACCCCATGCGTCACGGGCAGCATCGGGATATCGACCGAGGCGTACTCGTCGCGTTTGTGCAGCGCAAGCGCCCAGAAATGCGGCGGTGTCCAGATGAATACGATCAGGAACAGCAGCAGGGCATGGGCATGGATCTCCCCGGTAATCGCCGTCCAGCCCAGTACGGGCGGCATGGCCCCGGCGGCCCCGCCGATCACGATATTCTGCGGCGTCGCGCGCTTGAGCCAGAGCGTGTAGACCACGGCGTAGCCGATCATCGAGCCGAACGTCAGCACCGCGGTGAGCACGTTGACGCCGGCAGCCAGGATGAACATCGCCAGCGCCGCGAGTACAGCGGCGAACGCGACACTGCGACGGATATCGAGCGCGCCCGACGGCAGCGGCCGCCGGTCGGTGCGCTTCATGCGCGCATCGGCCTCGCGATCGACGACATGGTTGAGCGCCGCGGCGGCGGCCGACGCGAGCCCGATCCCGAGCGTACCGAGCACGAAGGGCTGGATCGGCACCATTCCCGGCACGGCCAGCAGCATGCCCACGATCGCCGTGAAGACCAGCAGCGCGACGACCTTCGGCTTGCAGAGCTCGTAGTATGGACGCCAGTTGCCAGGGATCAGGCCGGTTTTCGGAAGCGCGTTCGCCATCGTGGAATCACCGCGCATCGGGAGACGCTCTCGTGAATGCATGCAGGAGCGCGACCAGCGCCAGCAGCAGAAGGGCAGCGCCGCCATTATGGGCGGTCGCCACGGACAGTGGAAGCAGCCACGCGACGTTCGCGAGGCCGAGCCCGATCTGCAGGGTCAGGAGCAACGCGAGAACACCGCCCGCCCGACGCAGGGCCGTTGGGCGGGCCGGATGCATGCACGCGAGCGCCAGCGCGCCGATCACCAGCGCCGCGACGATAGCCCCCAGCCGATGCGTGAGGTGGATGGCGGTGCGGGCCGGTCCATCCAGGATTCCGCCCTCATAATCGATGCCGAGCCCGTGCCAGGGAACGAATGCGCTGTCGAAATCAGTCTCGGGCCACCACTCGCCCTGGCAGGTCGGCAGGTCCGGACATGCCAGCGCGGCGTAATTGGTGCTCGTCCAGCCCCCGAGCATGATCTGGACGCCGAGCACCAGCAACGCGAAAACGGCAAACCGCCGCAGCCAGCGTGGATGGGGCATCGCGGGCAATCGCGGTGCATGCGCGAGCGTCAGCCAGGCCAGCAGCGCCAGCACGGTCAGCCCCCCGAGCAGGTGGGCCAGCACGATCAGCGGCTTGAGCAGGAGCGTCACCGTCCACATGCCGAGCAGGGCCTGAAAAATCACCAGCCCGACGAGCGCGAGCGGGAGACCGACCGGGACCCCCTGACGCCGGCGCCGAAGCGCCACCGCCGCGATCACGGCGATCAGCAGGCCGAGCGCACCCGCGACATAGCGGTGCACCATCTCTTTCCAGGCCTTGGCCGTATCGACCGGCCTTTCCGGCCACACCTGGTTGGCGGCATCGACCTCCGCCTCGACGCGCGGTACGTCCAGGTGGCCATAACATCCCGGCCAGTCCGGACACCCGAGCCCGGCATCCGACAGACGCACCCAGGCGCCGAGGACGACCACGCAGAGGGTCAGCAGCGTCGCCGCGCAACCAAGGCGGAACATGAGGGTGTCACGCGCCATTCAGCCGATCCGTGAGAGCTTCAGGAGTTTTTCCAGATCCTTGAGCATATCCCCGGGGGGTATGCCGGGCTCAAAGCGCATCATCAGGTTGCCGAGCGGATCGACGACGAAGACGGTGTCGGCGCTGCGCTCGGCCGGGAACTGGCGGCCGAACTCACCGCGGCCGTCGCCCCGCATGACCAGCAGCCGTGGGTGTTCCTCGAGGACATCGGCCAAACCGGGCGTCGCGCGACCCGCTCCGGCCACGACCAGGCGCCGCACACGCGAACGGTCTTCGCCGAGGGCATCGCGGACCTGACGGGTCTCGTACAGACGCTCGCGGCAGGCCGCATCACAGCGGTCCGGCACGAAGTGCACGAGGTACCACTGCCCACGGAGCCCTTCGAGCGTCAGTGTCTCGCCCGCCCCCGACTCCAGCCGGAATGGCTCGAGCGGCTGGGCGGGATCGATCAGCGTTCCGTTCGGCGTGGCCGGTGGCGTATATGCCGGCGCGAACGCATACCACGCCATCGCGAACAGCAATGGCGCAAGGAACAGCGCAAAGAGGCCGATCAGGGTCCTGCGGCCCTTGCGGCGGGATTCCGTTGTCGCATTCATTGCTTGTCCTTTCGTCGTCGGCGCCATTCCAGGATGCAGGCCACCGCCAGAACCGTGAGGGCGAGGGCAAACCACTGGAACGCGTAACCATAATGGCGCATCGGCCCGAACGGCGGCTGCAGATCGCGCGGACGGAACAACCAGTCCGCGTCGCCATCCGCCCGGATCACCGCCGGGACGAGGTCCCGGCCCAGCGCTGCCTCGAGGGCCCCGAAATCGATACGCGTCACAAGCCGCGGCCACCCCTCACCGGGGGTCACGGCATCGCCCAATGCGATCCCGGACTCCGGCAGCCAGAGTCGGCCTTCCACCGTGACCGGGCCATCGACCGCAATCCCGACGCGCTCCACCGGCTCCCGACCGGGGCCGGCCGCCACCCAGCCCCGGTCCACGAGCACGCGGCGGCCGTCTTCGAGCACCAGCGGCGTCAGTACGTCGAAACCGGGCCGCCCCTCGAGGATGCGGTTATCCAGAAGGAACTGCCGCTCGCCCTCGTACCGCCCCTGGATCTGCACTTCGCGCCGGGCCGCTTCACGCAGCGCGCCCGGTGTCCCGGGCAGGCGCTCCAGCGCGGGCTGACCGTCATCCTCCAGTGAGGCGATCACCGCACGTTTCTCCGCCGCCCGCTGCAACTGCCAGACGCCGAGCCCCGAAAACAGGGCGATGGCCAGCCCGGCGGCGATCCACGGCAACCAGGCCGGTCGACCGCTCAACACCGGGGGCTCGATCCGCGCGCGCCATGGGCGCCGCGGCCACGGTACAATAGGCGGTTCATGCGCAATCCACGGCGGGAGCCCCGATCATGGCCACGAAAATCCTGCTGGTGATCCTGCTGCTGCTCATCGTCGGCAGCCTGGCCTCCGGCCTTGTATTCCTGATGCGCGATTCCTCGGATTCGGATCGAACCGCGCGCGCCCTGACATGGCGGATCGGCCTCTCGGTCACGGCGTTCCTGCTGCTGCTTCTCGCCGGCTGGATGGGGCTGATCGAGCCCAATGCCGTACACCGCGGTTGAGGGACGTCTGATTCTCGGAAGGCCCGACCCCCATCGCGCCCCAACGCGCTGGGCCGCTGAGAACGGGCTACCCTGGTCCGCCTCCGATCAACGCACACGAAAAAGGCGCTGACCCGCGGCCAGCGCCTTTAGGTGACCGCGCGCTCCGTCCGGCTCAGAGCCAGTACACGAAGAAGAACAGTCCCAGCCAGACCACGTCGACGAAGTGCCAGTACCATGCGACCGCTTCGAAGCCGAAATGGTGGCGCGGCGTGAAATGTCCCTTCATGCAGCGCAGGGTGATCACGATAAGCATGATCGCGCCGAGCGTGACGTGGAATCCGTGGAAACCGGTCAGCATGTAGAAGGTCGACCCGTAGACGCCGCTGTTGAGCGTCAGGTTTAGATCGTTCCATGCATGCCCGTACTCGTACGCCTGGAAGCCAACGAAGATCGCGCCGAGCACCCAGGTCGCGGTCATCCACAGGATGAGCGACGCGCGTTTCTCCTGTTTCAGCGCCCAATGGGCAAACGTGATCGTAACCCCCGAGGTCAGCAGGATCGCGGTATTGAGCGCGGGGATGCCCCACGCACCCACGGTCTCGAATGCGCCCCCCACCGCTGCCGGCCCATTGGTCGGCCAGGCGGCGGTGAAGGCGTCGTGGAGGACGGTATGGGTGGCTGCGCCGGTGCCCTCGCCGCCGAGCCACGGAATCGAATACACACGGGCGTAGAACAGGGCGCCGAAGAAGGCGGCGAAGAACATGACCTCGGAGAAGATGAACCAGCCCATCCCCATGCGGAACGAGCGATCCTCCCAGTCGTGGTACACGCCCTTCTCGGATTCGCCGATCACCGTCCCGAACCAGCCGTACATCATGTACAGCGTCGCGATGAGGCCAAGGATGGATATGGTCCCACCGAACGGCATGTCGCTGAGATACATCGCAAAGCCGCCCACCAGCGCGAACAGCCCGATCGATCCGATGATCGGCCAGTGGGTCTCGTGCGGTACGTAGTAGTGACCGGGGCCGGAAGCCGCTTCTGTCATTGTCGTTGTCCCCTCATGGCACCGATCAATGGATCGGCGTCTCCGTCAGTTGCTGGCAGCGGTAACCAGGATGAACGCGACATAGAAACCGAGTGCGAGCAACGCCAGCAGCGCGGCAGTGCGAATGATGCCGCGGCGGCGTGCCTGGTCGTCGGTCGGTCCTGTACGTGTCATCCGTCGTGGTCTCCCGCCGGCGCGCGGGCCAATCGGCCCGCGCGGCGACCGCGCGTCATTTTACCTCGGGCTGGGTCTCGAACGAGTGATACGGCGCCGGCGACGGCAGCGTCCACTCGAGCCCCTGGGCGCCCTCCCACACCTGCGAGGTCGCCTTCTCGCCGCCCCGGACACACTTGATTACGAGGTACAGGAACAGCAGCTGTGAGAAGCCGAAACCGAACGCGCCGATGGTCGAGATCTGGTTGAACTCGATGAACTGCAGCGAGTAGTCCGGGATCCGGCGCGGCATGCCCGCGAGGCCGACGAAATGCTGCGGGAAGAACAGCACGTTGACGAAGATCGTCGACAGCCAGAAATGCCACTTGCCGAGTTTCTCGTCATACATGTGGCCGGTCCACTTCGGCATCCAGTAGTAGGCGGCTGCGATGATCGCGAAGACGGCGCCCGGGACCAGTACGTAGTGGAAATGCGCCACCACGAAGTAGGTGTCGTGGTACTGGATATCGGCCGGGGTGATCGCGAGCATCAGCCCGGAGAATCCACCGATCGTGAACAGAATCACGAAGGCGATCGCGAACAGCATCGGCGTCTCGAAGGTGAGCGAGCCGCGCCACATGGTCGCGATCCAGTTGAAGACCTTCACGCCGGTGGGGACCGCGATCAGCATGGTCGAGAACATGAAGAACAGCTGGCCGGCCAGCGGCATGCCCACGGTGAACATGTGGTGCGCCCAGACGATGAACGAAAGGAACGCGATCGAGGCGGTCGCGTAGACCATCGAGCTATAGCCGAACAGCGGCTTGCGCGAGAACGTCGGGATGATCTGCGAGATGATCCCGAACGCCGGCAGGATCATGATGTAGACCTCGGGGTGCCCGAAGAACCAGAAGATGTGCTGGTACATCACCGGGTCGCCGCCGCCGGTCGCGCTGAAGAAGGTCGTGCCGAAGAATTTATCCGTCAGCAGCATCGTCACGGCCCCGGCCAGCACCGGCATCACGGCGATCAGCAGGTAGGCGGTGATCAGCCAGGTCCAGACGAACAGCGGCATCTTCATGAGCGTCATGCCGGGCGCGCGCAGGTTGAAGATGGTGGCGATAATGTTGATCGCGCCCATCACCGAAGAGATGCCCAGCATGTGAATCGCGAAGATCGCGAACGGGAACGCCGCACCGGTCTGCAGCGAGAGCGGCGGGTACAGCGTCCAGCCGGCGGCGGGCGCACCACCCGGCAGGAACAGCGTGAGCAGCAGCAGCGTGAATCCGAACGGCAGGATCCAGAAGGACCAATTGTTCATCCGCGGCAGCGCCATGTCCGGGGCGCCCACCATCATCGGCACCAGCCAGTTCGCCAGGCCGACGAACGCCGGCATGACGGCGCCGAAGATCATCACCAGCGCGTGCATCGACGTCATCTGGTTGAAGAAATGCGGGTCGACGATCTGCAGACCGGGCTGGAACAGCTCGGTGCGGATCACCAGGGCCATCAGCCCGCCCACGAAGAACATGGCCAGGGAGAAGAACAGGTACAGGGTACCGATGTCCTTGTGGTTGGTCGTGAACAGCCAGCGCTTCCAGCCGTAGGCCGGACCGTGGTCGTCGTGGTGGTCGGTGTCGTGGATGACTGCGCTCATGATCGACTCCTGGTGGACCGGCTCGGCCGGCCCGGGATGTTTACTGCCCGCTCACGCTGGCGACGCTGTCGGCGCCTTGACCGGCGGCCGCCTGCTGCCCGGATTTCTTCTCTTCAAGCCACTGCTGGAACTCATCCTGCGGCAGCGCCTCGACCACTACCGGCATAAAGCCGTGACCGCGGCCGCAGAGCTCGGCGCATTTGCCGCGGTAGACGCCGGGTTCATCGATGCGGGCCCAATTCGTGTTGACGTACCCCGGAATCGCGTCCTTTTTCACTGACAGCTCCGGGACCCACCACGAGTGGATCACGTCGTCCGAGGTGTGCTGGAAGCGGATCTTTTTGCCGACCGGCACGACCAGACGGTTGTCCACCGCCAGCAGATAGTCCTCGTCCTTCTCATCGATATTCGCGATCGCGGTCCGCGGCGTCGACAGTTTGCTGTAGAACTCGACGTCCTCGCCGACGTATTCGTAATGCCACATCCACTGATAGCCGGTCACGGTGATCGTCAGATCGGAGCCGGAACTGTCCTCCATATCGACCAGCGTCTTCGCGGCCGGGACGGACATGCCGACGAGGATCAGGAACGGCACGATGGTCCAGGCGATCTCGGCCGTCGTGCTCTCATGGAACTGCGAGGCGACCGCGCCGCGCGACTTGCGGTGGCGCAGGATCGACCAGAAGATCAGACCGAAAACGAACACGCCGATGATCACGCAGATCCAGAAGATCAGCATGTGCAGGTCGTACACATCGCGGCTGATGGGCGTGACGCCCCGGGGCATGTTCACCGCCCAGTCGGCGTGCGCCGTTCCGGTCGCGCCGAACAGGATGCCGATGCAAGCGGCTGCCCTCGTGGTGAATGGCCGCATATCCAGGTTCTCCAGCGTATTCGTCAGATCCGGCACTGCACCGGCCGGCGCGGCGGGATTCCGGCCCCGGCCTTATCGCTCGCGACCCGGAATCCGGTCCCCGGACAGCGTCCGGACAGTCGTCTTGCGGTCGCGATGCGCGGCGGGCCACGCTCGTCCAGCGGGGAATGCTAGCGCATGCCCCTGTCCCGCTCAATCTCCCCGGTTCGTACGGGCACGCCCGATCGATTCGAGCGGGATGTGAAATTCCTGTGCGGTACCCGAGCCGGGACGCGGAATCTGCGCGCCCCACGCATGACCATACACCAGTTCCCACGAGGCCATCGGCCGCCCGTCGCCGGTACGGTCGGGATAGGCGCTCTCGAGGCGGCGCAGCACGCCCGGGCCGGTCAGGCCGCGCGGGCGGCCATGCGCGGCGTTCTGCGCGCCGATCGCCTTGATCGAGCGCATGAGCGTCGGCAGATCTTCGTAGGCCCTTCGCTGGCGATCGACGTCCATGACCGGATCGACCAGACCGGCCCCGAGCATCGCATCGCCGATATCGTGCATATCGGGAAACTGGCTGACATGCACGCGGTCGTCGATTTCCGCCCAGGCGGCGCGCAGCTCGAACAGGGTATCCGGGCCGAAGCTCGCGAACATGAACGCGCCGTCCGGGCGCAGCACACGGCGAACCTCGCCGAACAGCGCGACCGGATCACGGGCCCATTGAAACGCCAGGCTCGAAAACACGACGTCGACGCTCGCGTCCGCCAGCGGCAGGCTCTCCATGTCTGCACAGATCGCCAGCGGACGCCGGCGCAGGCGCGCACTCCCACGGGGCCGGGAGCGCGCACGGGCCGCCATCGCATGCGAGAAATCGACGCCGATCACCTCGGCACCGCGATACAGCTTCTGCAGGCCCTGCAGCGCATGGCCGGTGCCGCAGCCGAGATCGACCACGCGCTCCGGCTCGATCTTCACGGCGGCGAGGCGATCGAGCAATTCGTCAGCGGTCTCGCGCTGCAGATCCGCCGCGTCGTCGTACGTAGCAGCAGCGCGCTCGAAGGCGCGCCGCACCGCCCTCGGGTCGAGCGATTCGGCGTGCGGCTCGGTCAAGACGTTACTCCAGTATCCAGTACAGCGTCGGTCACGACGCTCGGGTGCGAGATGAACGGCGCGTGTCCCGCACCGGGGATGACCCGTGCGGGCACGTCCAGCGCCTCGAGACATGTGGCCACGGCGGGCGGCACCAGCGCGTCGCAGCCCCCGAGGACGGCGTCCACCGGACATGATAACGCGTCGAGATCGGATCGCAGATCGGATTGCAGCAGCCGGTCGAGGCCGGACAGCAGGACCTCCATGGAAGGCAGGCCATCGGTGGCGACAGCGCGGCGCAGCGTTCGCAACACGGACCTCGCCCCCTCGCTTCCGCGGACCTGGAGCGTCAGGAACCGGTCGTGCGTCGCCATGGGCTCGCGCTCGAGTTCGCACCGGAATCGCTCCAGTTCGAGTGGATCGATTCCGGGCCAGCCGGGGGCGGCCGACATGCGCGGGGTCGCCGCGATCAGGGTCACACGACCGACGGCCGCGGGCCTCACCCGGGCGGCGGCGAGGGCGATCAGGCCGCCCAGCGACCAGCCGACCCAGTGCGCGGGACCATCCACGCCATCTGCGACAGACGCGGCGGTCGCGGCAAGGGGCTCACCGGGATGGCTGCTGCCGGATGGCTCAAGGCGCCTGGACCAGGCCGGACAGCGAACCTCGCGACGCGGCTCCAGCCACGGACGCCAATCGGCGAAGACCTCCGGGCCCATACCCCAGCCATGGAGAAGCACCAGCGGCGTATGCCCGTCCGCACTCATCACGAGGCGATGAGCACGGCGACGGGACGGCGCCGACGGTCGACGCTAGAATGGCGCACCACTTCCCGCACCCCGGAGCGCCCGCCTTGCCCGCCGACGCCCTGTCGCTCGCCGTCCTGCTGATCTGTGGCTACCTGCTCGGGTCGCTCTCCTCCGCGATCATCTGCTGCCGGCTGATGGGGCGTACCGATCCACGTACCGGCGGCTCGGGCAACCCCGGAGCAACCAACGTGCTGCGCCTCGCGGGGCGGGATGCCGCCGTGCTCACGCTCGCCGGGGATGTCGCCAAGGGTGCGCTCGCGGTCGCCTTTGCCCGGACCCTGGACGCCGAACCGCTGGTGCAGGCACTGGCCGGGGCGACCGCATTCCTCGGCCATCTGTATCCGGTGTTCTTCGGCTTCCGTGGCGGCAAAGGCGTGGCCACGGCGCTGGGCGCGCTGCTTGTCGCCACTCCGGTTGCCGGGCTGCTGACCGTGGCGACCTGGGGCATTGCCTGGGCGCTCATCCGGATATCGGCGGCCGCCGCCCTCACGGCCTTTGCCCTGGCTCCCGTCTATGTCGGCGTCACCACGCACCAGCCGCCGCTCGTCCTCGTGGCCGCCGCCGTCTCGGTTCTGCTGTTCTGGCGCCACCGCGCCAACATCCGCGACCTGCTCGGGAAACGCTGAAGCCATCAGGCCACCACCCCGGGCGGTTCGAGCTCCGTGAGCGGCCAGCGGGCCCGGGCACCCACACGCTGTGGCGTGCGTTCACCGGCCAGCAGCCGCATCGCACCCGCATAGGCGATCATCGCCCCATTGTCCGTGCAGAAATCGAGGCGCGGGAAAAACCGTTCCACGTCCGCCAGACGCTCGGCCAGCGTCTCCCGCAATCGGCTGTTGGCACCGACGCCCCCCGCGATCACCAGGCGCCGAAGGCCCGTGGCATCGGCCGCGCGCCGACACTTGATCACGAGCGTATCGACGACGGCCTGCTCGAACGCGAGCGCGATATCCGCACGCGCCTCGGCACCCGCGTCGCTGCGCTCGAGGGCGAGCCTGGCCGCGGTCTTGAGGCCACTGAACGAGAAGTCGAGACCCGGCCGGTCGGTCATTGGCCGCGGGAACCGGAACGCGCCTTCGCGGCCATTGCGCGCCGCCTCCGCGACCGCCGGCCCACCGGGATAGCCGAGGCCCAGCAGCTGCGCGGTCTTGTCGAAGGCCTCGCCGGCGGCGTCGTCGACCGTATCACCCAACAGACGGTATGCGCCTGGCCCATCGACTGCGACCAGTTGGGTGTGTCCGCCCGAGACCAGCAGGGCGAGAAACGGCCAGTCCGGCGTCTCGGGCTCGAGCATGGGCGCCAGCAGGTGACCCTCCATGTGATGGACGCCGATCGCGGGCAGGCCCCGCGCCCAGGCATACCCCTGCGCGAAGGCGGCCCCGGTCAGCAGGGCGCCCACCAGACCGGGCCCCGCCGTGTAGGCGACACCGTCGATGGCCGCCTCCTCCAGACCGGCCTCTGCCAGCACCCGGCGCGTCAGCGGCAGCAGACGCTGGATATGGTCGCGCGACGCGAGCTCCGGGACGACGCCGCCGAAATCGGCGTGCACGGAGGCCTGACTGTGGAGCACATGCGCCAGCAGGCCGTGCGCGCTGTCGTACACCGCCAGCCCGGTCTCGTCGCATGAAGTCTCGATACCGAGTACGCGCACCGGATCAGCCCCGCCGCCCAAGCGGCGATGAAGGCCCCGGGACAGCGCGCGCGCATCGATCGCCATTCACCTGCATTGTTTCCGCGCTCCAGCGTGGTATCATTGACAGCTTACGCCCGGACGGGTCTGCCGTCCGATCCATGGGCACCATTTGGTTGAAGGGGTGATCCGGATCCATGCCATCGGTACGTGTACGCGACAACGAACCCTTTGAGGTCGCACTGCGGCGCTTCAAGCGTTCCTGCGAGAAGGCGGGTATTCTGACAGAGACGCGCCGCCGCGAGTATTACGAAAAGCCGACCGCGGAGCGCAAGCGCAAGCGTGCGGCCGCCATCAAACGGCACCAGAAGAAGCTGGCGAAGGAAGCCCAGCGCCGCGTTCGCCTTTACTGAGGGCGGCTGGCGTGTCCGCCACTTCGCTCAAGGAACGGCTGACCGGCGACATCAAGGCGGCGATGAAGGGCGGCGACAAGGCCCGCCTTGGCACGCTGCGCATGATGCACGCGGCCATTCGCCAGCGTGAGATCGACGACCAGACCGAACTCGGCGACGATCAGGTCCTCGAGGTGCTGGACCGGATGGCCAAGCGCCATCGCGAATCGATCGCGCAATACTCGCAAGCCGACCGCACCGACCTCGTCGAGCAGGAAGAGTCCGAGCTGGCGGTGATCGCCGAGTATCTGCCGGAGCCGCTCAGTGACGCTGACCTCGATCACATGATCGACGAGGCGGTGGCGGAAACCGGTGCCGCCTCGATCAAGGACATGGGACGCGTCATGGCGGAGCTCAAACCCCGCGTACAGGGGCGAGCCGACATGAGCGCCGTGAGCGCCCGAGTAAAAGCCCGCCTCGGCTGACCCCGGCCGGGGCGTACCCGCCACCCATCGCGACCACACCATGACCGAGCTGCGGAACGACCGCCTGCTGCGCGCACTCGCGCGCGAACCCGTCGACCGGCCGCCGGTCTGGATCATGCGCCAGGCGGGACGCTACCTGCCGGAATACCGCGCCGTGCGCGAGCGTGCCGGGGACTTCCTGACCCTGTGCCAGAACCCCGACATGGCCTGCGAGGTCACCCTCCAGCCGATCGACCGGTTCGGGCTCGACGCCGCGATCATTTTCTCCGATATCCTCACCATCCCGCACGCGATGGGACTGGGGCTGCATTTCGTTTCCGGCGAAGGGCCGCGCTTCAGCGATCCCGTGCGCAGCGAACGCGATGTCGAACGCCTCGCGGCCCCCGACCCGGAGATCGAGCTCGGCTACGTGATGGCCGCGCTGCGGCAGACCCGCGAGGCGCTGGACGGCCGGGTGCCGTTGATCGGCTTCGCGGGGAGCCCGTGGACGCTGGCGACCTACATGATCGAGGGTGGCAGTTCCAAGGACTTCGCCACCATCAAGGCGATGCTCTACGACCGCCCCGACCTCCTGCACCGTGTGCTCGACGTACTCGCGGACGCCACGACCGCGTATCTGAATGCCCAGATTGCCGCCGGCGCGCAGGCCGTGCAGATCTTCGACACCTGGGGCGGCGCCCTCTCGCCCGAGGCATACCGCAGCTTCTCCCTAGCGTACATGCAGCGAATCGTGTCCGGCCTGACCCGAGCATCCGATGGGCGCCCGGTACCGGTAATCCTGTTCACGAAAAACGGCGGCCAGTGGCTCGAGGACATGGCGGCCACCGGCGCCGACGCCCTCGGCCTCGACTGGACGACCGATATCGGCGATGCGCGCCGGCGCGTGGGCGACCGGGTCGCCCTGCAGGGGAATCTCGACCCCTGCGTGCTGTACGCCTCCCCCGACACCATTGCCCGCGAAACCCACCACGTCCTCACCCGCGCGGGCGACGCCCCCGGCCACGTCTTCAACCTGGGCCACGGCGTCCATCCCGCCATCGACCCCGAGCACGTCGCTGCGATGGTGGAGACGGTCAAGGGCTGGAGTACGGCTGATAGAACCACGAATGAACACGAATGATTCGCCGGGAGCGAATCATCGCGCCAGCCCCGAAGGGGCGAGGCGCATGGATGCGCCGAGCAATAAACACGAATGGCTTGCTGGGGTTGGGTTAGACCTTCGGCAGGTGGTTAACGCCTATACGATCCGCCCCAGGGCGGCTATTGCCCCCAATGGTGGCCGGCGAAACTCAGTCAGGTAGTAATTATTCCCACCTTTGCAGCACTCCGCTCGTAACCCTGCATGCGCGCCGTCGGATGCCAACCCGACGCCAGCGAAGCTCCAGAAGCATCCCATTTCCGGACCGAACTATTCGTGTCCATTCGTGTTCATTCGTGGTTCCTCACGATTTTCCGGGTCTTCCGCAGCGAGCAGCTCGGCCACCCGCGCGCGGTTGGCGCGGGCCATGGGTTTGCCGTCGACGGGGGAACGCGGGGCCTCGCGGGGGCCTTCGATCGGGAAGACGATCAGGCGCACGGGCTGGCCGCCCGGCATGATGCGGTACATCGGCAGTTCCACCTCGCCACGACCGAAGCGACCCACCCAGGCGTCGAGTTCCCAGGGGATACCGCGATCGAGCAGGAAGGTGGCGACCCGTTCCGGGGGCTCCGTGAACAGGTGCAGCGTGACCTCGGCATCCTGTGGCGCCGTTCCGCGCAGCACGGAGCCGGCGAGATGCGGGGTGAAGTCCGTCAGCAGATCCATGGCGTCAAGTGCCGTGCGGCGCATCCGCGCAAGCCAGACTGGCTGCTCGTCCGCCTGGAACAGCGCCTGCCAGGCCCGGATCTCTGACTCTACCTCGTCGTTGCGGGGCAGCGCCTGCCGGCCCTGGATGCCAAGCTGGTCAGCTGCCCGCGCCTTGGCCTCGGAAAAACCATGGACGCCCTCTTCCGCCATCAGGCGGGCAGCCACACGGGCGACCTCCGCGCGCTGCTGCGCCAGGGCCCCACGTGGCGCGCCCTGGGTGCGTCCCTGACCACGCCGCCGCGCTCGCGTCATACCGCACCTCCAGCCCTCAAAGGCTTCAGAACAGCGGGTCCTCGCCGTTGCCGCCGTCGCCAGAGCCGGTACCGTTGCTGGTGGTCCCCTCGGGCGGCGGCTCGGGGGCATTGTCGCTGCGGAAGATCTCGAAAACGGCACCCTGCGAGCCCGCGCCTGCATACTCGCCCGTTTCGGGATCAATACGCACGGTGACCATGTCCGACGGCAACTCGGGCCATGTTTCCGGCGTTCCCTTCAGCGCCGTGCGCATGAAATCGATCCACATCGGCAGCGCGGCACGGGCACCGGTTTCGCGTGCCCCGAGCGACTTCATCTCGTCATAGCCGACCCAGCCGGTCGCGACCAGTGAACTGTTGAACCCGGAGAACCAGGCGTCGAGCTGATCGTCGGTCGTGCCGGTCTTGCCGGCGATATCGTCGCGGCCGAGCACGCGCGTGCCGCGAGCGGTACCACGACGTGCGACGTCGCGCAGGAAACTGCGCACCATGTAGGCGTTCTGCACGGGGATCACACGCTCGGCGAAACGAGGCCCGGGCTCCACGTTGCGGTCGGGCACGCCCACCGCGTCGAGTTCCGTGGGCCGATCCTGCTCATCGAGCGACTTGCCTTCTGGCTCGCCGGCCGCCTCGGTTTCGCGCTCGGCGCGCTCCTCGGCTTCCTCACGCGCTTCACAGGGCTCGAGACAGGCGCGCGCCGGATTCGCCCGGTAGACGACCTCGCCGTCGCTCGTCGCCATGCGCGTCACGAGATAGGGCTCGATGCGGAACCCCATATTCGCGAATACCGCGTAACCGGTCGCCACCTGCAGCGGCGACAGCGCTGCGCTGCCGAGGGCCAGAGTCAGATCCCGCGGCAACTGCTCTTCCGGGAAGCCGAAGCGCTGGACGTAATCGATGGCGTACGGGATTCCGATCGACAGGAGAACCCGGATCGAGACCAGATTGCGCGAATAGACCAGTCCTTCGCGCAGACGGGTCGGCCCGAACACGCGGCCGCTGTAGTTTTCCGGACGCCAGGTATCTTCAAGCGCCGGATCATCGAACACCACGGGCGCGTCGTTGACGAGCGTGGCCGGCGTGAACCCGTCATTGAGTGCCGCCGAGTAGATGAACGGCTTGAAGGCGGAACCCGGCTGCCGGCGACTCTGAGTAACGCGATTAAACTTGCTCCCCTCGAACGAGAAGCCTCCAACCAGCGCGCGGATCCCCCCGTCCTGCGGATCCAGCGCCACCAGCGCGCCCTGGACATCCGGTTTCTCGGCGAGGCGCAAGGTACCGTCACGCTCCATTACGCGCACGATATCCCCGACCGCGAGCACATCCGCCGGCTTCTCCGGGGATGAACCCGTGCCGCCGTTCTCACGGCGCGGCGCGGCCCACTTGAGACCGTCCCACGGGATCCGCCCGAGCCCGCCTTCCCGGCGGTAGACGGTCGCATCCTCCCCGGACACCGCCAACACCACGGCCGGTTCAAGCGGTCCCGCAGCACCCCTGTCCGCCAGTTCCCGGTCGAGTTCGACCGGGCCCATACGACCGTCATCGATCGGCAGGCCCTCGGCAACATCGCCGAGGGCACCGCGTGCGGCGGCGCCCAGGCGCGCCTGCAGTTCCTCCGGCCCCGGCAGCCGGTCATTCTCCAGGGTGCCGATGGGTCCGGTGTAGCCCCGCCGCCGCTCATAATCGAGCAGCGCGGTATGGAGCGCATCCTGCGCCGCTCGCTGACGCGACGCGTCGACGCTGGTGTAGACGCGATAACCGCCGGTGTAGACGTCCTCGCCGAAGCGCTGCACGGCCTCGAGGCGCGCCATCTCGCCCACATAGGGTGCGTCCACCGCCAGCGGGGCGCTGTGGGTCGTCGCCGTCACGGAGGTCCGCAGCGCGCGCTCGTATTCGGCCTCATCGAGCATGTCGTTCGCCCGCATGCGGCCAAGCACATAGTCGCGGCGCTGCCGCGCCCGCTCGGGGTTGGCGATCGGGTTGAAGGTCGACGGCGCCTTGGGCAGACCGGCGATCATCGCCATCTCCGCGACCGTGAGTTCGTCCACGTCCTTGCCGTAATAGACCTGAGCGGCGGCGGCGACCCCATAGGCCCGCTTGCCGAGGTAGATCTTGTTCAGGTACAGCTCAAGGACCTCGTCCTTGGAGATCTCGCGCTCGATCTTGAGGGCGAGGAAGATTTCGTTGATCTTGCGCAGGTATGTCCGCTCACGCGAGAGGAAGAAGTTGCGCGCGACCTGCATGGTGATGGTGCTGCCGCCCTGCGTCTTCTCGCCCGTCAGGACCAGATTCCACGCCGCACGGACGATGCCCATCCAGTCGACGCCCGGGTGCTCGTAGAACCGGTCGTCCTCGGCGGCGATGAACGCGTTGC
Organism: Halofilum ochraceum; assembly: GCF_001614315.2. Lineage (NCBI taxonomy): Bacteria > Pseudomonadati > Pseudomonadota > Gammaproteobacteria > Chromatiales > Ectothiorhodospiraceae > Halofilum > Halofilum ochraceum. The sequence goes on along the minus strand of NZ_LVEG02000011.1, from coordinate 11,560 downwards.
GCACGGGCTCGGGGATCGCCTCGATCTCCAGCGGGATACGGCGCTGCGTGCCGTATACGGCGAGGAGCTCGGCGTCGCGCGTATAAACGCGCAACGGTTCCTGCAACTGGACATCGCGCAACTGATCGATGTCGGGCAGTCGCGGCGACAGATAGAGGTACAGGCCGCCCAGCAGCAGCGCACCGGCCGTGAAGCCGGCAAATGCCATTGCGGTGAGCCATTTGGCGAGGCGCAAGAAGAATCGGGAACGCGCGGTCATGTAATCTCGGACGTGCTAGAGTCGTCGGCGGCGACGGGGCGGGCCGAGTATAAAGGAACGACACGGTGCATCGCACGGGCCGACCGACGGACCGGGCGGATTCGGGGTGCGGGCGGACGGGGCCGTAAGGCGGGGTGACAAAACCGTGACCGGGTCGCTGGACATTGAATCCCGGATAATGTAGTAATTTGAAAAAGTTGCGATCAAGAATTAAACCGACTTACTATCATTGCCAAATCAATGGACGAGAATAACCGGACAACCCATTGTTCCTTTTCAAATCCAGACAATCACCGATTCTCGGCATCGACATCAGCTCGACCTCGGTCAAGCTGCTTGAACTGAGCCGGACCGGCAGCGGCTTCCGCGTCGATAGTCACGCGGTCGAGCCGCTTCCCTCCGAGGCCGTTGCCGAGAAGGTCATCCAGGACGTCGAGGCGGTCGGCGAGGCGGTCCGCAATGCCGTGAAGAAGGCCGGCACGCGGGTCAAGGACGCGGCGGTCGCCGTTCCGGGCTCGGCGGTCATCACCAAGGTGATCACCATGCCCGCCACGCTCGGCGAGGAGGACATGGAGGCCCAGATCCAGATCGAGGCGGAACAGTATATTCCCTACCCGCTGGAGGAGATCAATCTCGACTTCGAAGTGCTCGGCCCCAGCGAGGACAATACGGAAACGGTCGACGTACTGCTCGCGGCCTCGAAGAGCGAGAACGTCGAGATGCGCTCCTCCGCGGTCGCGCTGGCGGGCCTGACGGCGAAGGCCGTGGACGTCGAGCCGTACACGATCGAGCACGCGTGTCAGGCGCTGCCGGAAATGCTGCCGGATGGCGGCATCGACCGCACGGTCGCGGTGATTGATGTCGGTGCGACGGTCACCAGCCTCAACGTGATCAATGACCGCGAACTCGTGTACACCCGCGAGCAGCCGTTCGGCGGGAAGCAGCTCACCGAAGAGATCATGCGGCGTTACGGGCTCTCTTATGAAGATGCGGGCCGCGTAAAGAAACAGGGCGGCTTGCCCGACAACTACGAGCCGGAAGTCCTGGAGCCGTTCAAGAACACGATGGCCCAGCAGGTCAGTCGGTTTCTGCAGTTTTTCTTCTCATCGAGCGATTTCGAGAATGTCGACCAGATCCTGCTCTGCGGCGGCTGCGCGGCGATCGACGGCATCGACGAATTCATCGAGGCGCATATCGGCACGCCCACCGTGGTCGCGAACCCGTTCCAGCAGGTGGCGCTCGGCTCCCGCATCAATCGCCAGCGACTGATGACCGATGCACCATCACTGATGATCGCCTTCGGCCTGGCCGTGCGGGGGTTCGACTGACATGGCCCGCATCAACCTCCTCCCCTGGCGCGAAGAACGCCGCCGCCAGCTCACCCAGGAGTTCGCCCGCCAGGCGGTTCTGGCCGCCCTCTTCGCGGTCGCGGTCGGCGGTTACGCCTGGTATCACGTCAACGGCATGATCGACTACCAGCGCGAGCGCAACGACTATCTCGAGGAGCAGATCGCGGTCCTGCAGGAAGAGATCGAGCAGATCGAGGAACTCGAATCTACCCGGCGTCAGCTGGTCGCGCGCATGAACGTAATCCAGCGCCTGCAGCAGCGGCGGCCGCAGATCGTTCATCTGTTCTTCGAGATCGCCGACACGCTGCCCGACGGCGTATACCTGACGCAGGTCACGCAGAAAGGCGACAAACTCAGCGTCAATGGCCGCGCCGAATCGAACGCGCGCGTATCGTCCTACATGCGTCGACTGGACGCCTCGCCCTGGCTGACCGATCCGGAACTCCAGATCATCCAGTCCGAAGACGATGACCAGATCAGCCGCTTCACGCTGAATCTCGCGCAGACTGTCCCGGACGCGGAGGATGACAATGGCGACGGGGGTAGTTCCTGATGGACGTCGGTGAGGCGATCCAGAAGCTCAACAACCTGGATGTCCAGGACCTGCGCAAGATCGGCACCGCCCCCAAGCCCGTGCAGATCGCGGTGATCCTGGCCCTGGTAATCGCGATACTGGGCGCGATCGGCTGGTTCGTCGTGCGGCCGCAGTTCGAGACGCTCGAAAAAGCGGAGCGCACGGAGCAGGAACTGCGGGAGACCTTCGAGGAAAAGCAGAGCCGCGCGGCGAATCTCGAGGCCTATAAGAAGCAGCTGGCGCAGATGGAGGAGTCATTCGGCGCCATGCTGCGCCAACTCCCCGACGAGACCGACATGGAAAGCCTGCTGGTCGATCTGTCGCAGACTTCCGTCGCTGCGGGGCTGGAGGTCAAGTACTTCGAACCGGGAAACGAGCGGCAGCAGGAGTTCTACGCGGAGTATCCGATCAAACTGCGCGTCGCCGGCACATACCATGAATTCGGCAACTTCGTGTCGGGCCTCGCCTCGCTGCCACGGATCGTTACGCTGCACGATATCGCGATCAAGCCTTCGGGTAATGCCAACGGTACCGGCGAGAACGTCGACCTCTCGATGGAACTCCAGGCCAAGACCTACCGGTATCTGGAAGAAGGTGGCGGGGGGAACGGAAATTGAATCCGGCACTGCGCTCGACACGGACCCGATGGCTGCCATTGCTGACGCTGCTCGTGCTCGCCGGCTGTTCCGACGACATGTCGGATCTGCGCGAGTATGTCGAAGAAACCAAGCAGCGCCCCGGCGGCCAGATCGAAGAAATCCCCGAGTTCGAGCCCTACGAGAGCTTCACCTACGATCCGACCGAGCTGCGCGATCCGTTCCGGCCGTCGGAAGGGTTCGGGATGACTGCGGAGGAACAGGCCGCGACGGAATCGGACTCCGGTCTCGCGCCGGACACGTCGCGCCCCAAGGAACCACTGGAACAGTTCCCGCTAGACAGTCTCGAAATGGTGGGCACCCTCGGCCAGGGCGATCAGGAGTGGGGCCTCGTCAAATCCCCGGAAGGCGTGATTCATCGCGTCCAGGAGGGCAATTACCTGGGGCAGAATTATGGCCGTATCACGGAACTCTCGGCCGAAAGAATCGAAGTGCTCGAGATCGTACCCGACGGTCAGGGCGACTGGATGGAACGCGAGGCCGCGCTGAGCCTCGGCGAAGAATAGAATCCCGGAGAAGGCCATGATCGAGTTTCGTCGCCGCGCACGCTCTACCCGGCCACGCATGCTGTGGCTTCTGCCACTGGCACTGCTGGCGCTGGCCCCGATCGGCGCCCCGGCCGAAGAGGGAGAGTCCGGAACCGGCAACAGCCTGCGCGCCATCGATTATTCCGTACTCCCCGGCAACCGGCTGGAAATGCGACTCGAACTCGATCAACCGGTCGCGAACCCACGCACGTTCAGCATCCAGGAGCCCGCCCGGATCGCCCTTGATCTGCCGGACACCCGTAACCGGACCGGCAAACGCTCCATCGCGGTCGACACGGGTGTCACCGATTCCATCAATATCGCCGAGTCCAAGGGTCGGACGCGCGTGGTGCTCAACCTCTCCGAGATGCCCCGCTACCAGACGCGCACGGAGGGCAGCAATATCGTGATCACCATTGGTGGCCGCGATCAGGGCGGAACAGCGACCGCCGGCGACGGCGGCGGCACCACGACCACGGCCTCCGCGGACACTGGCGGGACATCAGGCGAGCCGTTCGGTGATACGGGCGCCAGCGGCTCGGCGACCGGCAAAGGCATCGAAGACGTCAATTTCCGCCGCGGCGAAGAAGGTCAGGGCCGGATCGTGGTGGATCTGAGCAACCCCGAGGTGCCGGTGAATATCAACCGTGAGGGCGGCGAGATCGTCGTCGAACTCCCCGGAACCCGGATTCCCGAAAAGCTCCGCAGGCGTCTCGACGTGCTGGACTTCGCCACACCCGTGCAGTACGTCGACATCATGCAGCGCGGCGAAAACGGACGGATCCGCATTATCCCCCGCACCGAAGACTACGAGCAGCTCGCCTATCAATCGGACAAGAGCCTCACGGTCGAACTGAAACCGCTTACCGAGGAAGAGATCGCTGAGCGTGAAGAGGAGAAGCCGGAGTATACGGGTGAACGGCTCTCCCTGAATTTCCAGGACATCGAGGTCCGCTCGGTCCTGCAGCTGCTCGCCGATTTCACCGGCCTGAACGTCGTGGTGAGTGACAGCGTCGGCGGGACCCTGACGCTGCGCCTGAAGAATGTGCCGTGGGACCAGGCCCTGGATATTATCCTGCAGACGGAGGGGCTCGCGCAGCGGCGTAACGGCAATGTGATCTTCATCGCGCCGCAGCAGGAGATTGCCCAGCGCGAACAACAGGAGCTTCAGGCGGAGCAGCAGAAGCAGGAGCTTGCGCCACTGCGGACCGAATATATCCAGGTCAACTACGCGAAGGCCGCGGACCTCGCGTCCATCATGCAGTCCGAAGGCACGAGCCTGCTCTCGGACCGCGCCAGCGTGACCGTGGATCAACGCACCAACACGCTGCTCGTGCGCGACACCTCGCGCAATCTCGAGCAGGCCCGGCAGCTCGTGTCGCGCCTCGACGTACCGGTTCGCCAGGTCCTGATCGAGTCCCGCATCGTGGTGGCGAACGACGATTTCAACCGCGAACTGGGCGTGCGCTTTGGTGTCAGCGGGAGCTCGACCAATGAGCGGGCCGCTGTCTCCGGCACGGTGCCGCCCGCGAGCGGCAACGCGATCAGCAATAATCCGACCCCCGTCACGGGTGACTACAACGTCAATCTCCCGGTGACCAATCCCGCGGGCTCGATCGGGCTGGCATTGGCCGAGCTGCCTTTCGGCAGTCTATTGGAACTGGAACTGTCGGCGATGCAGGCCGAAGGGCGCGGCGAGATCATATCTACGCCGAGGGTGATTACAGCGAACCAGTCGGAAGCGGTCATCGAACAGGGTGTCGAAATCCCCTATCAGGAAGCGAGTTCGAGTGGCGCTACCAGCGTGTCCTTCAAAAAGGCCGTGCTGTCACTGACGGTAACCCCGCAGATTACGCCGGATGATCGGGTAATCATGGACCTGGCGATCACGCGCGACTCGGTCGGCCAGATCTTCGCCAACGTGCCGTCGGTCGATACCCGGGAGCTGCAGACGCAGGTGCTGGTCGACAATGGCGAGACGGTCGTCCTGGGCGGGATTTATGAGCAGGACAAGAACAACAGCGTCAATCGGGTTCCGTTCTTCAGCGATCTCCCGGTGGTCGGCCGACTGTTCAAGTCGACCATACGCGAGAACGACAAGAGCGAACTGCTGGTGTTCGTTACGCCTAAGATCGTAAAGGGTCAGGCCGACCTCGATTACTGATTACGGCGTGACGGATTCCGCTTCCTCTCCCGGGCGCGTATTCCTCGTCGGCCCGATGGGGGCCGGCAAGAGCACGATCGGCCGCCTGCTGGCACGGCGCATGGGCCTCGATTTCCTGGACTCCGACCGGGAGATCGAGGTGCGCTCAGGCGTTGATATCCCGACGATTTTCGATTTCGAGGGCGAGGCCGGATTCCGCCAACGGGAACGGGCCATGATCGATGAGCTGACCCAGCGCGACGGCATCGTGCTCGCGACCGGCGGCGGCGCGGTGCTCGACCCCGAGAACCGGGAACACCTTTCGACGCGCGGGTTCACGGTCTACCTGGCCACGACGGTCGATGAACAGCTGCGACGCACCCGCAACGACCAGCGCCGCCCCCTGCTGCAGGCCGGCGATCGGCGCGCTACACTGGAACGCCTTCAACGGGAGCGGGATCCGCTGTACCGGGCGGCCGCCGCGCTCGTGATCGATACCGACGGTCGCCGCAGTGCAGTGACAGCCGATCGACTGCTGCAGCGGATCCAAACGCACGAAGACTGAACCGACCCGGGCTCACCACTGCGATCCCGGTGATGGCGTCATTGCCGGCCGGACGCAGCCCAGCGGGCGATGCGGCGGATTCGGTCACTCTCTGAGCGGACATGCGCATGAACCTTACCACCGTCGACGTCGAGCTCGGATCGAGGCGTTATCCGATCCGGATCGGCCGCGATATCCTGACGGAAGATTCACTCGCCGACCGGATCGAAGGCGAGAGCGTGATCGTCGTCACCAACGAGACGGTTGCGCCGCTGTGGCTGGCCCGTCTGCGCAAGGCTCTGGGCCGGGAAACACGGATCCATGAGTGTGTACTGCCCGATGGTGAGCGTTTCAAGAATCTCGAGGTACTCCAGCGCGTGCTCGACACCGCAGTGGACAACCGGTGTGACCGCCAGTCCACGGTCGTCGCCCTCGGCGGCGGCGTAGTCGGCGATATGGCCGGTTTCGCCGCCGCGATTTACCAGCGTGGTATCCCGTTCATACAGGTGCCGACCACCCTGCTCGCCCAGGTGGACTCTTCGGTCGGCGGCAAGACCGGCGTAAACCACCCGCGCGGCAAGAACATGATCGGCGCCTTCCACCAGCCCCGCTGCGTGATCGCCGACACGGCCACCCTGGATACGCTTGACGACCGCCAGCTGCGCGCCGGACTTGCGGAGGTGATCAAGTACGGACTGATCGCGGACCGCCCCTTTTTCGAGTGGCTCGAGCAGGCGATCGCGTCACTGCTGACCCGCGATCCCGCTGCACTCCGGCATGCGATCGAGCAGTCCTGCCGCAACAAGGCGGCGATCGTTGCGGCGGACGAATACGAACAGGATCGACGCGCGCTGCTGAACCTCGGCCATACATTCGGCCACGCGATCGAGACCGCCACGGGCTACGACTCGTGGCTCCACGGCGAAGCGATCGCCGCCGGCATGTGCATGGCCGCCCGGGTATCGGAACGCCTGGGGATGCTGGCGACGGACGCACGCCAGCGGACCGAGTCGATCTTTCGCGCCGCGGGCCTGCCGACGGAGCCACCACCGATCGAAGGTCCGCGTATGCTTGAACTGATGGCTGGCGACAAGAAGGCGCGTCACGGGAAGATCCGCCTGGTTCTTATGGACGCGATCGGCGCCGCCCGCGTTGTCGACGACTATGCCCCGGAGGCGCTCGCGGTCGAGCTCGGCACGCCCACGGACGCGGGGGCACCAGAAGCATGACCGCGGGTACCGGCCGTTCCCTGCGCGACCTCGTGGCGCGCCTGCTCCCGGGAGAGGGTGACACCCTCGACCTCGCGGAGGCCGCAGCCGACGGCGACCGGACACTCGACGCGGGTGCCCGGTTCGCCCTCGGCCTCGATCGCCAGCCGTTCCCCGAACAGACCGCGCCCGACGCGCTGTTCGTCGATCATGCGGTAGAGATGCAGGTCAACGCGCTGGCGGATCAGCTTCGCAGCGGCGAAATGGTGCCCCTGCTCAAGGGGGAGGCCGGATCCGGCAAGACCTCGCTCCTGATCCAGTTGATGACCCAGCATGCCGCCGATTACCACTTCTTCGTCGTTCGCGGTGCGTCTTCCCTGACGGCGGAGCGCACGATCATCGATATGCTCCGGGTACTGGTGCGGCCGGTCCCGGAGGACCTCAGCGAGTGCTTCCGCGAACTCGCCCGACAACTGCGCTCGGTGGTCGCGGACGGGTGTCCGGCCGTGCTCGTTATCGATGATGCCGACGCCCTGGGCGACGAGGAACTGAATCACCTGCTGGCCGCGCACGACAGCCTCAAGACGGCCCTCGGCGGTCGTTTCCGGATCCTGCTCGCCGCCTCCTCCCGTTTCGAGCTGCGTGTCGCCAACCTGCAGTCGCGCCAGCTCGACGCGGGACGGATCGTGGCCACCGCCGTTCGGCCCATGCAACGCCAGCGGATCGGCCCCTATATCGAACAGCGACTGCGCGCTGCCGGGCTGGAGAGTGAACTGCCCCTCGATGACGACGATCTCGATCGGATCGCGGAAGCCGGTGAAGGCCTGCCCCGCGCGATCGAAGCGGCCGCCGCGGGCCTGCTGAACCAGCGGTTCGGCGACTGACCCGAACCCCGTGACCGCGCGGCGCCTGCCTGTGGCCTGTTGGGTACGCGCGGCAGTACACTGCGGCACGGCCTTCTCCTTTCTCCAGAACCGGGGTCACCATGGCGGGTCGCATCCCGCAGTCGTTCATCGATGACCTGCTTGCCCGCGTCGATATCGTCGACGTGGTGGACGCTCGCGTCCCCCTGAAGAAACAGGGCAGCAATCATGTCGCCTGCTGCCCCTTCCACGAGGAGAAGACGCCCTCGTTCACGGTCAGCCCGACGAAGCAGTTCTACTACTGTTTCGGCTGCGGGGCGGGCGGTTCAGCGCTCGGGTTCGTCATGGAGTACGACCGGGTGGAGTTCGTCGAGGCCGTGGAAACCCTCGCCTCCGAACTCGGTATCGAGGTGCCGCGCAGCGGCGGCGGACGCGCCGGCGAGGACGAAGGGCTCGAGCGGCTCTATGCGGCACTCGCCGCCGCCGACCGGTTCTACCAGGGCCAACTCCGCCAGGCCAACGAGGCCATCGAGTACCTGCGCCAGCGCGGTATCTCCGGTGCCACGGCGAAACGCTTCGGCCTCGGCTACGCCCCACCGGGCTGGAGTCACCTGATCGACGAGGCCAACGCGGGCTCGCTGGACGATCTGCTGCGCGCGGGGCTGGTCAACCGCAACGATGCCAACCGCACCTATGACCGCTTTCGCGGCCGGGTCATGTATCCGATCCGGGACCGCCGCGGGCGTACGATCGCCTTCGGTGGCCGGGTCCTCGACGACGGCACGCCCAAGTACCTGAATTCTCCCGAAACGCCGGTATTCCACAAGGGGCGGGAGCTGTACGGCCTTTACGAGGCGCGCCGCGCGCGCCGCGACCCCGAACGGCTGGTCGTCGTCGAGGGCTACATGGATGTCATCGTGCTCGCCGAGCACGGCATCGATTACGCGGTCGCCACCCTCGGTACGTCGACGGGCCAGGCCCATGCCGAGCGCCTGTTCTCCGTCACGCGCGAGATCGTGTTCTGTTTCGACGGCGATGAAGCGGGACGGCAGGCGGCCTGGCGCGCCATGACCCACACGCTGCCCGTGCTGACCGACGGCCGCGAGGCGCGATTCCTGTTCCTGCCCGAAGGGGAAGACCCGGACAGCATGGTCCGGGCCGAGGGCCGCGCGGCCTTCGAGGACCGCCTCGCGCAGGCCAAACCGCTGGCCGATTTCCTGATCGAACGGCTACGCGCCGGGATCGACACCACCAGCGTCGGCGGCCGCGCCCAGTTGGCATCCGAAGCGGCCCCCCTGCTGAAGACCATGCCCGCGGGCGTGTATCACGACCTCCTCATCGACCGCCTGGCGGCACAGGTCGGTCTGTCGCCGGAACGGCTGCGGGCCGACATGACCGGCGACGCCGGATCGAAGCGCGCCCCGGAACGAAGCGAAGGACCCCGGCGACGCGCGGCCAGCGGCATCCGCATGACCCCGATGCGTACCGCGATCGGTCTGCTCATTCAGAACCCGCGACTCGCCGAACGCCTGCCGGATGACCATCCAGCGCTCGCTGCCGATCAACCCGGCAGCCGACTGCTGGCCGATCTGCGCGAACGCATCCGGGCCACGCCCGATGTCACCACCGCCCGCCTCATCGAGGCGTATCGCGACACCTCGGAGCAGAAGCACCTGGAGCGACTGGCGTCCTGGCCCTTCGCCACCGACGCCGAGAGCGACCGCGATCAGGCCCTGGCGCGCGAGTTCGACGATACGCTCGAGCGCCTGGGCGAACAGGTTCGTCGCGCCCGCCGCGGCGCCCTGCTCGAAGCGGCCCGGGAACGCACACTGAGCGCCGACGAGAAGCGGGAACTGCAGACGCTGATGAGCGCGCGTTGAGGCCGCCGGCTGGACACAACCCGCCGGACACTTGACAATGCGCGGCTGATCTTTGCGTTTGACAGCAACTCCCGCACCGGTCCACGCGCCGGCCCGACCAGGAAGAGTTTGAGACCATGAGCAGCGACTACCTGTTTACCTCGGAATCGGTTTCGGAAGGCCATCCGGACAAGATCGCGGACCAGATCTCGGACCGCGTACTCGATGAGATCATCCGCCAGGATCCGCACGGCAAGGTCGCCTGCGAGACCCTGATCAAGACCGGGATGGTACTGGTCGCCGGTGAGGTGACGACCACCGCCTGGGTCGACCTGGAAGAGGTCGTGCGCCAGACCGTGCGCGATGTCGGCTACACGAGTTCCGACATGGGCTTCGACGGCAACACCTGCGCGGTCCTCAACGCCATCGGCAAGCAGTCGCCCGACATCGCCCAGGGCGTCAACCGCGCCAAGCCCGAGGACCAGGGCGCGGGCGACCAGGGCCTGATGTTCGGCTACGCCTCGAACGAGACGGACGTCCTGATGCCGGCGCCGATCACCTACGCCCATCGGCTCGTGCGGCGCCAGTCCGAGGTGCGCAAATCGGGCGAGCTCGACTGGCTGCGCCCGGACGCCAAGAGCCAGATCACGTTCCGCTACCGCGAGGGGCGCCCGGTGGGCATCGACGCGGTGGTCCTCTCGACGCAGCACAGTGAAGACATCTCGCAGAAGGACCTGCACGAGGCGGTGATGGAGCACATCATCAAGCCCACCCTGCCCGCGGAGTGGCTGGCCTCGACGCCGGCGGAGAAGATTCACATCAACCCGACCGGCAGCTTCGTCATCGGCGGTCCGGTGGGCGACTGCGGCCTCACGGGCCGCAAGATCATCGTCGACACGTACGGCGGCATGGCACGCCACGGCGGCGGCGCGATGTCGGGCAAGGACCCGTCCAAGGTGGACCGCTCGGCAACCTACGCCGGGCGCTACGTGGCCAAGAACATCGTGGCGGCGGGTCTCGCCGAGCGCTGCGAGATCCAGGTCTCGTATGCCATCGGCGTGGCCGAGCCGACCTCGGTCAGTGTCGATACCTTTGGCACGGGCGCCATCGACGACCGGCGCATCGAGGCGCTGGTGCGCGAGCACTTCGATCTGCGCCCGTACGGCCTGATCAAGATGCTGGATCTGCGTCACCCGATCTACGCGCAGACGGCGACCTACGGGCATTTCGGCCGCGAGGACGTGGATCTGCCCTGGGAGCACACGGACAAGGCGGCCGTCCTGCGCGAGGCCGCCGACATCCCGGCCACGGCCTGAACCGAACAGGCGACAGGGGACGTCTGAACGTCGCCGTCGCCACAAAGGATCCGGACGGCAATGCCCGTCCGGATCGCAGCAACCGGACCCGAGGAGCGCTGCAACGGCCTTCGCCCCGCGCGAACCGCCAGGCTCGGGTACCGGCCCATGTTCCAACGGCGCTCGTCGAAATACGGAGAAAGACCCACGATGAACGCTGCTGTTCCAGAAGCCATTATCAACGAATCCATTATCGCCGACCCGACGCAGGCCCCCTGGGGCC
>NZ_LVEG02000010.1 GCF_001614315.2 Halofilum ochraceum | reverse complement strand
GGCGCGAGATCGCCATCGCCGAGACCGAGATGCCGGGGCTGATGGCCCTGCGCGAGCGTTATGCCGCCGAGCAGCCGCTGGCGGGCTGCCGCATCGCGGGCTCGCTGCACATGACGATCCAGACCGCGGTGCTGATCGAGACGCTCACCGCCCTCGGCGCCGAGGTCCGCTGGGCCTCGTGCAACGTGTTCTCCACCCAGGACCACGCGGCGGCGGAGATCGCGCGCACCGGGGTGCCGGTGTTCGCCTGGAAGGGCGAGTCGCTGGATGACTACTGGGAGTACACCCACCGCATCATGGAGTGGGGCGACGGCGGCTACCCCAACCGCATCCTCGACGACGGCGGCGACGCCACGCTGCTGGTGATGCTGGGCGCGAAGGCCGAGCAGGACCCGTCGTTCCTCGACAATCCCTCCAACGAGGAGGAGCGCGCGGCGTTCGCGGCGATCAAGAAGCGCCTTGGCGAGAAGCCGAGCTGGTACACGGGGCTGGCCGAATCGATCGGCGGGGTGACCGAGGAGACCACCACCGGGGTAGCGCGCCTGTACAAGCTCGAGCGCGAGGGCACGCTCAACTTCCCGGCGATCAACGTCAACGACTCGGTCACCAAGTCGAAGTTCGACAACCTCTACGGCTGCCGCGAGTCGCTGATCGACGGGATCAAGCGGGCGACGGACGTGATGATCGCGGGCAAGATCTGCGTGGTGCTCGGCTACGGTGACGTGGGCAAGGGCTGCGCCCAGGCGCTCAGAGGCATGGGGGCCACCGTGTGGGTCACCGAGATCGACCCGATCTGCGCGCTGCAGGCCAGCATGGAAGGCTACCGCGTGGTGGAGATGGACGAGGTCGCCGACC
>NZ_LVEG02000009.1 GCF_001614315.2 Halofilum ochraceum | reverse complement strand
CCACCGGGTCTACGTGCTGCCCAAGCGCCTGGACGAGGAGGTGGCGAGCCTGCATCTGACGAAGATCGGCGCGAACCTCACGCGGCTCACCGACGAGCAGGCGGCCTACATCGGCGTCTCGCAGGACGGCCCGTTCAAGCCCGAGCACTACCGCTACTGATCAGGCGATCCCAGACTCGCCCGAGTGTCCCCATTCCTCACTATGGTGCCCTTGCCGGCCGGCCCTTTCGGGCCGGTCGCACCGGGATGCGCTCACCGCATTGATCCGGTAGACTTTTTGCCAAAATAACGCTCGTCGAGCATCGTCAATGGCAATGGGGAGGCAGTCAGTGCACCAATGGATCAGGGAGAGTGGGAGCACCGGCAATGTCCGTTGCTGGAGGTTGATTGGCGGCATGGTCCTGATGACGGTGCTTGTCACTGCTTGCGGGGGCCGCGGGGACAGCGGAAGCAGTGATGGTTCCGGTTCTGGCGGCGGCAATTCGGGCGACGGGCAAACCTCTGACGGGCAAGCCTCCGTGGAACTCGCCGCAGGTCGCGCCGACATTCCCAGTTCCGGCAATGTGGCAGTCGACCTGACAGCGACCGTCAAGGACGCGGACAACGTGGTCCGCGAAGGGGTCAGTGTCAATTTCGGCGCGGACAGCGGTGAACTGCGGGTGACCAACGGAACGACCGACGGGGCCGGCAAGGCGACGGCAACGCTCTCCTCAGGCTCGAATCAACAGGAACGCACGATCACCGTCACCACCAGTGTCCCGAGCGGGGCCACCGATGAAATTCAACTGCAGGTAGCCGGGAACAACCTCGGCCTCACCGGACCATCCTCGATCTCGGCCGGTGAGGAAGGTACGTTCGTAGCGACGCTGACAGACTCCGACGGCGAGGGTATCAATAACGTGCAGCTATCGGCCGAAACGGATTCGGGGGCTACCGTTACGCCGGCGAATGCACAGACGGATTCGCAGGGCCGCGTCGCGTTCACGGTCGACGCGACATCGAGCGGCACGAGTGATCGATTGACCGTGGAGGGCAGCGGCATTACTCAGACGGCTGATTTCGACATCGTCCAGAACAGTCTTGCCTTTCTCCAGCCATCGGCCGCAGACCGGAATGACGGTCTGGCCGTCAATACGAACCACACGATCGAAATAGAACTGACGGGCTCTGGTGTCGGCGGTAGCGAAAACGTCGAATTTCAGACCACGCGCGGCCAATTCGTCGGCTCGGGGGCAAGCACTACCAATACGAACGCGGCTGGCGGTGTAGCGACCGTCCAGCTGAGTTCGGCCAGCGCCGGTCCGGCAACCGTCAGCGCCGCAGCGAGTGCACTCGGGGCAGCATCCGATATCAGCTTCGACTTCGTTGGCACCAACCCCGACGCCGTGACACTCACGAGCGAATCGGCCCAGATCCCGCCCAACGGCTCCACGCCAATCACGGCGCTGGTCAAAGATCCCACCGGCAACCCGGTCGCCGACGCCACGATCGATTTCGCTATCGATGCCGACCCGTCGCAGGGATCGCTCTCGCAGGTAAGCTCGGTCACCGACGAGGACGGTGAAGCGCAGACGGTGTTCACGGCCGGATCGACGATCAGCGGGCAGAACGGCGTCAGGCTCATTTCGACCGTGAGGGGCACATCGATCAGCGACGATACCACCTTGACGGTCTCCGGCACCGCTCTCGGGGTCTCCCTGGGTACGGGGAACGAGATTTCTTCCGATGTCACCACCTATTCCCAGCCGTGGACGGTCATCGTAACGAATTCCGCCGGGTCGCCAGCGGCCGGCCGCGACGTGACCGTCAATGTCGTACCACTGAAATTCATCAAAGGACAGTGGACTGAGAGCGGCGATAGTTACGTTGCCTCGGAAGCCGCCGTATGCGATAACGAAGACACCGACTTCGATAACTCGATCGACTCCGGGGAGGACCTGGATGACGATGACAATCTCGAACCGGACCTCCCAGGCCTGTCGACGAATTCGCTGACGACGGGAAGTGATGGTCGAGCCTCGTTCGATCTGACCTATCCGAAATCGGAGGCACAGTGGGCACGCGTGCGGCTGGAGGTCAGCGTGGAAAACAGCGCAGGCACGGCGTTCACCGACACCTCGGAAATCCGACTCGTTGCTCTTGCAGACGACGTTGAAGATACGGATCAGGCGCCACCGGGGGGCCAAGCCGATAGTCCCTACGGAACCGACGCCTCCTGCTCATCGCCAGACTGACAGAGTAAACGCCCGAGCCGCCGCCTGCCTCACCCGGCGCGCGGCGACTCGGCGCGTCACCGTCATTGCTGCCGGTCGACCTGTGCGGGGCGCGGGGTGTTGGTACACCGAGGCCGATGGCAGCGCCGAAAGAACGCACGCTGTCCTCGCTCGGCGAGCCGCCGGAGGCCAGTCCAAAATACACAAGAACATTTGCCGTCGTCCCCGGTTTCGCATTCCCCATCGTCAGCCGGCCGGCATACGAGCCCACCGCGGTTCATCCAGACATTCCCGTTTCGGTATCGACATCGGTTGAAATCAAGTGAATAACCAGACGCTCGTAGCACGCGACCTTGCCCGGGTGTGGCATCCCTGCACGCAGATGAAGGATCTGGAGACGCTCCCGCCGATTCCGTTTCGGCGCGGGGAAGGCGTATATCTCGAGGATTATGACGGTAATCGCTATATCGACGCGGTGAGTTCCTGGTGGGTCAATCTCTTCGGCCACGCGAATCCGCGCATCAACGCGGCCATCGCCGATCAGCTGGAACACGTCGAGCACGTGATGATGGCCGGGTTCACCCATGAGCCGGTGATCCGCCTGTCCGAGAAACTCGCCGAGGTTACGCCCGAGGGCCTGACACGCTGTTTCTACGCCGACAACGGCTCGTCGGGCATCGAGGCGGCGCTGAAGATGAGCTACCACTACTGGCGCAACTCCGGGCGTGGCGAGAAGACGAAATTCATTGCGCTGACGAACAGCTACCACGGCGAGACGCTGGGTGCCCTCGCCGTCGGCGACGTCGATCTGTTCAAAAAGACCTACAGCCCGCTCCTGATGGATTCGATCATCGTCGAGGGGCCGGACTGCTTCCACCGGGACGAAGGAGAATCCTGGGAAGCACACTCGCGAAAAATGTTCGCGCAAATGGAGGCGGCGCTCGCGGAGCACGCACACGAGGCCTGCGCGGTGATCGTCGAGCCGCTGGTGCAGTGCGCCGGGCAGATGCGCATGTACGATCCGGTCTACCTGGAACTGCTGCGCGAGGCCTGTGACCGCCATGGCGTGCACCTGATCGCGGATGAGATCGCGGTCGGCTTCGGCCGTACCGGGACGATGTTCGCGTGCGAACAGGCCGGGATCGCACCGGATTTCATGTGCCTGTCCAAGGGCATCACTGGCGGCTACCTGCCGTTGTGCGCCGTGGTGACGACCGAGGACGTCTACGCCGCCTTCTACGACGATTTCGAAACCCTGCGCGCGTTTCTCCATTCGCACAGCTATACGGGGAACCCGCTCGCCTGTCGGGCAGCGCTCGCCACCATCGAGATCTTCGAGACCGACGACGTCATCGCCCGCAACCGCGAACTCGCGCAGGTGCTGCACGACAGTCTCCACGAGGCGTTCGGGGACCACCCCCACGTCGGCGATATCCGCCAGCACGGCATGATCGGCGCGATCGAGATGTGCCGCGACGGCGACAGAAACCAGCCGTTCCCGTGGCAGGAGCGACGCGGACTGCGCGTCTATCGCCACGGACTGACGCGCGGGTGCCTGCTGCGCCCGCTCGGCAACGTGACCTACTTCATGCCCCCGTACGTGATCACGCCCGACGAGATCCGCCACCTCGTCGCGACGGCGCGTGAAGGGGTTGATCGCGCGACCGCCGACTGATGCGCGTACCGCGCGCCCATATCGACACGGACCTCGCGGTCGGCAACCGCGTGACACTGCCGGATACGACGGCCCACCACTTCCTGCGCGTGCTGCGCCTCCCCGATGGCGCGGCCATCCGCCTGTTCAACGGAGCAGCCGGCGACTGGCACGGACGCCTCGAGGTCGAGGGCAAACAGCGGGCTGCGGCCGTGATCGAATCCTTCGAGACGCGGGCCACCGAGTCGCCACTCGAACTCACGCTCATCCAGGGCATCTCGCGCGGACAGCGCATGGACTACACCCTGGAGAAAAGCGTGGAACTCGGTGTGGCCCACATCATCCCCGTCGTCATGGAGCGAACGCAGGCAGCCCCCGCCGGCGAACGGATCGCGAAAAAAGCCCGCCACTGGCAAGGCGTGATCGCGGCGTCAGCGGCGCAGTCGGGACGTACGCGCCTGCCCACGCTCGCGGCACAATGCAGCTTCCGCGAATGGCTTACCCAGACCGACACCACCGCCAGGCCGCACGTGCTGCTCGACCCGACAGGCCATCGCGCACCCGGTGAGATTGCGGCGACCACCGGACTGACGCTGATCGCTGGCCCGGAGGGCGGTTTCAGTCCCGCCGAGCGGGATGCAGCGTACACAGCGGGTTGTGAGGGCATACGCCTCGGCCCACGCACCCTGCGCACGGAAACGGCCGCGGTCGCCGCTCTCGCGCTTTTGCAGGGACTGTACGGGGATCTGGGCTGAAGCAGTCGGGCTGACCAACCGGGATGTGCGGCTTCAGTCAGCTCGGCCCGCCCGGTACCGCCCGAGTGTACGTCCCAGCGCGTCGAAGTCGGGGATCAGGCACTCACGGTCGCCGCCGATCACGGCGCGGGCCTGGATGAACTCACTCGGATGCGGGGATTCATCGGATGGGCGGAGCCGTTCGTTGTCGAGCGTCTCCGTGCGGGGCAGAGATTCAATACGGATGCCATAGAATCCGGGGGCGCCGCCTTCCTCTAGCCCGAACAGGACGACGAACCGACCGGCCGGTGCCGGCGCATCCTCGCGCTCACCGGTGAGCCGGTCCAGGGAGATGAGCGGAATCTCGGTGCCACGCCAGCGTCCCGTCCCGAGGAACCAGTCCGGCGCGTCCTCGGGGGGCGCGATGTCCTGTTGCGTAATGATTTCCGCGACCGCCGAGTTCGGCACGAGCACGGGCGGTCCCTGCACGGGCAGGACCAGACACTTGAGCTGCTCGGCGGCCGCCATGGTCAGGCCGACGCATCCGCGGCGGCGTGTTCAGCGAGCACGGCGTTGATGTGCTCCATCAGTTCCGTTTCCTGATAGGGCTTGCCGAGATAGCGATTGACGCCGATCCCTTCGGCGCGCTCGCGATGCTTTTCGCCCGTGCGCGAGGTGATCATGATAATCGGCACTTCCGCGAGTCGCTCGTCGCCACGGACATAGGTCGCGACCTCATAGCCATCCATGCGCGGCATCTCGATATCGAGCAGGATGAGGTCCGGGACGGTATGCGACATCCAGGACAGGGCATCGACCCCGTCCTTCGCGGTCGCGACCGTTATGCCGTTGCGCTCGAGGATACGGTTGGTGACCTTGCGGATCGTGATCGAGTCGTCGACGACCAGGACGGTGGGCGCGGTTTTCGCGTCCTCGGCCGCTTCCTCGCCCGCCACGGCCTCCGCGTCGCCGGTCTCTCCAAGGCGTGGCCCGACGCTGGCGACGAACCGCTCCTCGGTGCGCAGCAGGCCGCCGATATCGAGGATGAGCACCACCGCGCCATCGGCCATGATCGTGGCACCGGAGATGCCCGGCAGCATGTTCAGCGGCGCACCGAGCGGTTTCACCACCACCTCGCGACGGCCCACCAGACCATCGACATGGAGGGCGACCCGGTCGTCGCCGGCGCGGATCATGATGACCGGGTAGCTGATGTCCTCGTTCTCCAGGCGGGGCTCACTGGTCCCCAGGAGCGTACCGAGGTGCTGCACGCGGTAGTCGTTACCGGCGTAATGATAGTGCTGCGATGGATCGACGTAGTAACCCTTGAGATCGCCGGCGGTCACC
This sequence comes from Halofilum ochraceum, assembly GCF_001614315.2. Classification (NCBI taxonomy): domain Bacteria; kingdom Pseudomonadati; phylum Pseudomonadota; class Gammaproteobacteria; order Chromatiales; family Ectothiorhodospiraceae; genus Halofilum; species Halofilum ochraceum. The sequence goes on along the minus strand of NZ_LVEG02000009.1, from coordinate 74,809 downwards.
TGCGCCACGCCCTCGATCGACGCGATCGGGATGGCGTAGGTGTCGTCGCCCGCCTGAACCATGACCGCCTGGTTGATCGCGAGAGTCACCGGCAGACGCACGGTAAAGCGCGTTCCCGAGCCCAGCTCGGTCTGAATCCCCAGCGTGCCGCCGAGGCGGCGGATCTCCGCGTCGACGACATCCATGCCGACGCCGCGGCCGGAGATCTGCGTGACCTCGTCGGCGGTCGAGAACCCCGTCTCCAGGATCAGTTTGATCACTTCGTTGTCGTCGCGCTCATCGTCCGCGTCGATGAGGCCTTTCTCGATACCCTTGCGGCGGATCGCCGCCGGGTCAATGCCCCCACCGTCGTCGCTGATATCGATCACGATATCGGTGCCGCCGCGGTGCAGATCGAGCCGGATGGTGCCCTGTTCCGGCTTGCCGTTGGCGCGCCGCTTTTCGGGGCTCTCGATGCCGTGCGAAACGGCGTTGCGCAATACGTGCTCCAGCGGCGCTACGATCCGTTCCTGGATCGAGCGGTCGACTTCGAGTTCGCCACCGGACATGTCCATCTGGACCTTCTTGCCGACCGTGCTGGCGGTCTGCCGCACCACTCGGGCAAGGCGCGCGCGTAGCCCATCGAAGCGGACCATGCGTGTCTGCATCAGGCCGTCCTGGAGTTCCGAGGAAACCCGCGACTGCTGCAGCAGCAGGGTCTCGGCATCGCGGGTGACGTTGTCGAGGATCTCCTTGAGCGAATCGAGGTCACCGACCGATTCCGACAGGGAACGCGAGAGTTCATGCAGGCGGGTATAACGGTCGAACTCGAGCGGATCGAAGCCGGCGTCGCGCTCGCCCTCGTTCGGTTCCTGCTCGCGTTCGACGGCGTGGCTGTACCGGATCTGCGATTCGGTTTCGTTCTCCATGTCGCGCAGCTGCGCGCGCAGGCGGTTTACCGTCTGGTCGAACTCCTGGATATTGAACCGGTACTGGCCCAACTGCTCGTTGATACGCGAGTGGTAAATACTGACCTCGCCGGCGAAGTTGACGAGGTTGTCGAGCAGTTCGGACTGGACCCGAATCTGTTCCGAGCCCGGAGAGGTCGTGGCCGCGGACTCGCTCGCCCTGGACTCGGCGGCCTCGGGGCGCTCGTGCATCTCGGGCTCGTCCGCGGGCTCGTCGCCGCCGGTCTCGGTTTGCTCCACTTCGGTGATCGCCTCGGCCCCGGCAGTCGCACCGCTGTCTGATGCGGTCGTGTCGCTGCGCTGGTCGGCGCCACCACCTCTTTGCTCCCGCAGAGTGCGCAGGTCATCGACCAGCCAGTCGATGCGCGATACATCGTTGCGGTTGCGCGCCTGCTCGAGCAGCACGGTGAGCGCATCGACCGCCTCCTGCAGGAGATCGAAGACATCGTCGCTGAGATTGCAGTCGCCGTCGGCGACGGCGTCGATCAGCGACTCGACCTCATGGGTCAGATCCGCGATGGGCGGAAAGTTCGCCATCCGGGCGCCACCCTTCAGGGTATGCAGACCCCGCTGCAGATCGGGGATGACCCGCGTATCGTCGGGGTCTTCGCGCCAGTTGGCCACTGCGCGGTCGCAGGTCTCGAGGATCTCGTCACCTTCCTCGATGAAAATGTCGAGGAGTTCGCTCTCGCCTTCATCGCGGGCGGCGCGCGCCTGTTCGACTTCCTCGAGCACACTGTCCAGCCGGGCGCGCAGATCGTCGCTCGCCACCGTCTCGCCGGAGGCCAGCGCGGCCAGGGCTTGGTCGACCCGCGCCAGCGTCTCCTGGAACAGCGCCACGGTCTCGGCGTCCAGTTGGTAGGCCTGGTCCTGGTGGGCCTTGACGATCCGCTCCATGCGCACGGTCAAATCGGCGACCGTGTCGGCCTCCACCGTCTGGGCGCTGCCGACCAGTGTGTGCAGCGCACGCACGACGTCATCGTTCGCCTGGATTGCACCGGTACCATCGCCGGCATGGCCCAGCTCGCGGTGCAGTACAGTCTGGTGGCCGGCCGCTTCGCGCAGGAAGATGTCGGTAAGCGGATCGCCAGAGGTATGCGGCGTGATCGTGTCGGGACCACTGTGCGTTTCGGGGGCGTCCTGGCCATCCGTTTCCGCGCGCGCGTCGGGTTCGCCGCCGTGGGCAGCAGACTGCCGGGGCGCCGCCTGATCGTCGATCGACGATTCCAGCGCCGATTCCTCGCCGGCGCCGACCGCGGCCTCCCGCGGCAGGTCGCTGTCGTCATTCGGTTCGGGGCTGTCCGCCACGGCCGGTGTCTCTGCGTATCCCAAGCCGTCGCTCACCCCCTCTTCGGGCTCGGAGGGGAAGGCCGTTGCGGCCGACTGCTCCTGCGACTCGTCCCCTTCGGCCGGGGCGGCCGCCGCCTCCTCGAATGCGGGATCACCAACGGCGGAATCCGGTGAAGGCGCCAACGCATCGTCGGCCAGGGCACTCTGGGTCGTTACATCCGTCGCCGCGCGCGCGCCACCACCATCGGACGAATCGGCACCGGGTGCGGCCGCGCTTGCGCTGCCCGGGCCCGGTGTACCGCCACCCTGGCCGACGCCGCCACTACCGGAGCCACCACCGGGACCGTCGCCGCCGGTCGGGGGAGGGCCCTGTTCGCCACGGCTCAGCGCGTGAGCGCGCTCGATGAGGTCATCGATGCCGGCGATCGGTGCACGATTGCCCTGCAGCTGCTCGATCAGCTGCGGCAGCGCGGCCGCCGCCTCATCCAGCGTGTCGCTCACCGCCGACGTCGAATCGATCGAATGGTCGATCACGCGGTTGAGCATGTTCTCCATCGACCACGAGAACTCGCCGATCAGTTCCGCGCCAATGAGGCGGCCACCGCCCTTGAGCGTGTGGTAAGCGCGGCGGACGACGATCAGGGCCTCTTCATCGCCCGGGTTCGACTTCCAGCGCGGCAGGTTCTCGTTGATCTTGTCGAGTTCGCCCAGGGCCTCCTCGACGAAGACCTCCACGATCTCGTCATCGGCATCCTCGCCAAGGATCGCGAGCTGGGATGAGCCGCTGGCGCCGGGATCGATGCCGGCCCCGCGCGGGCCCCCGGCTTCTTCGGTGGCGGTTTCCTCCACCTGGCCGGCCGCAGGGGGCGTACCGGACGCCGCTTCATCGCTCGAATAATCCGCCGGTTCCGCGGCTTCACCCGGCGTTTCCTCGCTCATCGGCGTCCCGGGTCGATCGCTGGCCGCGGCCTCGCCGTCCCCGTGTTCGTCCGCAGCGGTGTCCGGGGCTTCGATGTCCGGGGCTTCGATGTCCGGGGCTTCGATGTCCGGGGCTTCGGTGTCCGGGGCTTCGGTGTCCGGGGCTTCGGTATCCGGGACTTCGGCGCCCGCCTCTTCGTCGCCGAGGGCAAAACTCGATCCGAGGTCTTGGCCGGCCTCCGACGTTCCCTCGGTCTCGTCATCCCCAACCGGTTCTTCGACGCCCGCGGCAAACGTATCGTCGCTGTCAGCCGCGGTTTCCCCGGTCCCGCTCTCATCGATGCCCGTGTCGAGGTCTTCGAGATCGACAGCGCCGATTTCGATCGCTCCCTCATCGAGAGCGCCATCATCGCTGCTGGTGGCATCAACCTGCCGGGAGCCCGCGGTCGTATCGACGCCGTCACCGCCCTCCTCCGTGTCAGAGGCGGAGTCCCATTCCGGCGCCGCCGCCGAATCGGCCGGGCCGGCCGCATCCGATACCTCGACGTCCGCGGTCTCGCCGCTGCCCTCACCGGCCGGTGGGGCCTCGATGACGACCTGGTCGTCTTCAACGCAGGTCTCGGGCTCGCCCCCGGACTCGAGTGCCGCCATCGCGCGGTTCGCGCTCTCCAGCAGATGGGTCATGCCGGCACGGTCGTGGTCCACGGCTTCAAGGTAGTACTCGATCCCGGCCACGACATCGGCCAGCAGGACCTGTGTCTGCTCGTCGGGGACGCTCGCGCGGCCGACGAACTCCCCCCGCACGTGCCGGCCGAGGGCCTCGATCAGCGGGAGGGCGCTCTCCAGCGGGAGGATGGCGAGGGCGCCATGGACCTCATCGAGCAGGTCGGGGACTTCGGCCACGGCCTCGCGCCCCGCCTCGGGGTCGTCACAGTAGGCACCGATCGCCTCGCGCACGCGCGAGAGATCATCGAGCGACGCGGCCACGACACCGGAGAGCAGCGGGCGATACTCGGAATCGGGCAGCGCCCGGATAGGCAGTGCGTCGGGATCGTCGGCGACATCGACGGGCCGCCCGCTCTGGAGCGCGGCCAGATCGTTTTCGACCCGGAGCAGCACATCGGCCAGCGCCTGCAGACGCTGATCGGCCTCGGCCGTTTCGACCTCGTCAATGCGGGCGAGCACCTCCGCCTCATCATTGAGCGTATCGTGCGCCTCCTGCAGCCCCAGCATGCTGAAGGTCTCGGCGACCTGATGGAGCCGTTCCGGCAGACCTTCCAGCGTATCGCCACTGCGGCTGTCACTGTGCACATACAGTTCGACCGCGTCCTTGATCTGCGCAAGGTCATCGCGGATCCCGTCGCCCACGACCCCGAGCAGCTCACGATTCGGGCCCTCGAAATCGGCCCGGGCCTCGCTGTCGGGCAACAACTCGTCGAGCTGGTAGGCGCGCTTGACCTCGCGGACCTGCGCGGTATCGGATCCCGAGCGCGCGACGTAGTAGAGCAGGTTGCGCAGCAACTCGAGCGGAATGCCGCTCTCGAGCGCGGGGGCACCTTCCCGGACCAGCCGGCTGAGCAGGCGCTCCACCCGGCCCATAAGCACCTTGATGCTGTTGTCGCCCTCAAGGCCCTGGTCCGCGAGCGACTCGGTCAATGCACCGCAGATACTCCACAGACGGACGGCCGCGGGACTGCCGGTGGCGCCGGCGAGTTCCTGCAGTACGCTGCCCAGTTCGCCCAGATGCCGCTCGACATCGCCGCCGCGATACCACCCCAGCAGCGCGCGCTGGAACCGGGGCCGCAACCGCCGCGCCGCCGCCTGCAGGGCGGCATCGTCTTCGCCCGCACCGAAAGACGCCGGCTTGCGTTCCAGGTGGGGGAAGAATACCGACCGCTCATCCAGCTCTTCCTGGCCGCGCGCCCGCCGCATTTCGTTGATGAGCGGGAGCAGGACAGCCGGCACATCGCGGCGGCCGGACCGGATGCGGTCGAGATAATCCGGCAGTTTGAAAACCGCCTTGAGGAGGACCTCAAGGGCGCCGTCGACCTGATCCAGGCCACCCTCGGCGATCGCGTTTGCCAGCGCCTGCATCTCCGCCGTCAGCGTCGATGGTCCCGTGAGGTCGAGGAGCTGCAGCGTACCGCGGATCTCGGCCAGGCGCCGCGCCACCTCTCCGGCATCGGCGACGGCGCGATCGTTCTCCAGCCCGGACTGCAGCGTCCGCTGGACCTCCTCGATCAGTGGTACCAGCTCCCGCAGTACCGTATCGATCGAGTTGATTTCTACCGTCTGGTGCGCAGTCATCGCTCGGTGTCCGCCAGAGGAATTCGGATCAGGCGTTGCTTGATTCGCTTTCCTCCGGCTCCATGATCAGGGTCTCGTTCGGATTCGCAAGTCCCTCGTCGCCCGGGCGCGCGTTGCGTTGCGGATCGATCTCCTCGGGCAGCTTGAAGCCGGTGACGGACTCACGCAGCTCCTGCGAGAGCGCGGTCAGTTCGCCAATCGATGTCGCCGTCTCGCTGGTGCCGTCCGACGTCTGGATGGTGATGCCCTGAATGATGTTCATCGTCTCCGAGATGTCGGTCGCCTTGCTCGCCTGCTGGTCCGCTTCCTGCGAGATCTGCTGAATCAGTTCGGCGATCTGTTTCGACACCGATTCGATCTCGCCGAGTGCACCACCGGCTTCCTCGGCCAGTTTTGCACCGCTGACCACGCCGGCCGTCGACTGCTCCATCGACTGCACGGCCTCGTTGGTGTCGTTCTGAATCGTCTTGATGAGCGCCTCCACGCGCTTGGTCGCGTCGGTGGCGCGCTCGGCCAGTCGCTGCACCTCGTCCGCGACCACCGCGAAGCCGCGGCCCGCCTCACCGGCGGTCGAGGCCTGAATCGCGGCGTTCAGCGCGAGGATGTTGGTCTGCTCGGCGATGTCGTTAATCACGCCGATGATGTCCCCGATCTCCTGCGACGATTCACCCAGGCGCTTGATCCGCTTCGAGGTCTCCTGGATCTGCTCGCGGATCGAGTCCATGCCGGAGATCGAGCGACGGACCGTCTCGGCACCGTTCGATGCGATCGTCACCGACTTCATCGCGACCTCGGCCGAACCGCGCGCGTTCTCGGACACGCGCTCCATGGAGGTCGCCATCTCGGTGATCGCCTCGTTGGCCGCCGCGATCTCGCGCGCCTGGTGGTTACTCGCCTCGGCGAGACGGATCGCGGTGGACTGCGTGCGGTCCGCCGCGCGGGCGACGTCCTCGGCGGTGGCGTTGATGGTGGTCACCAGACTGCGCAGAGCGTCGATCGCCGAGTTGACCGAGTCGGCGATCGCGCCGGTGATGTCCTCGGTAACCGTCGCATGGGTCGACAGGTCACCGTCGGCCAGCGTCGACAGTTCGTCGAGCAGGCGCAGAATCGCGCGCTGGTTCCGGCGGTTCTGTTCGGCCGATTCCTCGAGCCGGCGCTTCTGGCCGACGATCAGCAGGCTGGCGAGGATGATCAGGGTGATCACCACCGCGACCCCGAAACCGACGGCGACGAGGGTGACCGTCTGCGTACCGGCACCACCACGCGAAACCGCGTTCTCCAGCCGCCCGATCGCGGCCGTCAGGTTGCCCTGCAGTTCCTGCGCGGCCTGCGTCGCCGCCTGCAGTTCCGGCGCCAGTTCCGTGATGCCGTCGATCTGCCGACGCACCGGGCCATAATTGACGGCGAGCTGACGCAGGGTCTCGCGCGCGGCCGGGATCTGGACCGGCTCGATGTCGAGACGCTCGGAACCCTGCAGCAGGCCATCGAGCACCCGGCCGTAGAGCGCGGCGTCACGCGCGAAGCGCTGGGCCGCTTCACGGGCCCCGGAGTCCGCCGCCACGACCTGGTCCAGCGCGCCCAGCGTGCGCTGCAGCAGCCACAACTGGCGGCTCGCGGCCTGGACGGCCTCCGGCGGGGCGTCGCCGGACACAAGCTGGTCGACGACGGTACTGGTCTGGACCAGCAGGTCATCGGAGATGCCGCGGATCTCCTCGATATACTGATTGATCTGCTCGACCGATTCGCGCCCGGCCGTGATCGCCTCCAGGTTGACCTGTTCGACGTTCCACGTGCTCTGGACCGATTCCAGTTGCGAGCTGTACTGCCCCGGCAACGGCGGCAGTCCGCTCTGGGCGTCGCCCTCGGCGAGGATCTCGAGGTTACGGCCAAAATCGCGGGTCAGCGACTGCAGGCGATCAAAGGCGTCCGCTTCACCGGACGCCGCCGCGGTTGCCGTCGTCGAGATCTCCTCGGCCAGCCGCCGCTGCTCGGTAATGAGGTCATTGTACTGCGTGCGGTATTGCCCGAGCGCCTGGGCGTACAGGAAGGACGCGATCATCCCCGCCAGGAATACGATCAACAGCACCGACAGGATAATGACCGGGCTGCCCAACCAGGCGCGCGCCCCTGAACCGACATTGAGCTTCGGCATGCTCGGTAGTTTCATGCCCTCTTCTCCCCCCACGGGCGGCGGGGCGCTTGTGCGCCACTCACCGCGAGATCTCCAGAAAGTCCTTGCTCGCGACGAAATCGGCGAGGCTCAGAACCGGCCATTCTTCGTTGTTACGACGAAAACCGCCGTTCAGGTACGGTGTCAGCACCCCCGCGTCGAGCGACAGCGTGGTCTGCTCCTCCATGTAGAACCGCTGCAGACCGAGCACGTCATCAACCCGGAAAGCGGCCGCGACACCCTCGCGCTGATACATCAAAACCCTGGCGTGGCGCCCCTGGGGTGAACGGCCGCCGGCCATGAAACCATGCAGGTCCATGACCGACACGAGATTGCCGCGGATGTTCGCAACCCCGAGAAACCAGGGCGACGTCCCCGGGACCCGGGTGCACACGGGTGGGTCGAGCACCTCGCGGACCTCGTCCATGGAGGCCACGAAGCGCTGATCGCCGATGCGGAAACCGATCCCCGACCACCGATCGCGGACCTCTTGCTGCGCGGGCAACCGGGTACCCGCGGCCACAAGGCGGCGCTCATAGTCGAACAGCAGGTCGACCGGTTCGCGCTGTGCTACTGCGGCCGCCATGGTCATCCGTCCGTCAACTGCCCAGCACCGACTGGACCCGCGAGATCAGGTCGTTCTCCTTCACGGGCTTGACGATGTAATCGCGCGCGCCCTGGCGCAGCCCCCACACGCGATCGGTCTCCTGATCCTTGGTCGTGATGATGATGACCGGGATTTTCGCCGTATCCGCGTTCTTGTTCAGCTGCCGGGTGGCCTGAAAACCGTTCATGCCCGGCATCACGACATCCATGAGAATCAGGTCGGGCTTTACCTGCTGCGCGCGTTCGAGACTGGATTCGCCGTCACTGGCCGATTCAACGGTATAACCGTGCTTCTCCAGGATCTTCTGGCACGCGTACAGCTCGGTGGGCGAGTCATCCACGATCAGGATGGTCGGCATTGTCATCGATCCCCTGCGTCTTGCACGGTTGGCGTTGGTCCCTGACCGAACGCGGCGCGTCGCGGCTCCCGCATCGGCCGATTGCGTTCAGCGTGCCCGGGACACGTGTCAGGCATTCCCCAGCAGGCCATTGACCCGCTCGATCAGGTCGTCTTCCTTGACCGGCTTGACCACGTAATCGCGCGCCCCCTGGCGCAGCCCCCAGACCTTGTCGGTCTCCTGGTCTTTCCAGGTGATGATGATCACCGGGATATCCGCGGTTTCCGGATTCTTGTCGAGTTGCCGCGTCGCCTGGAAGCCGTTCATACCCGGCATCACGACATCCATGAGAATCAGGTCCGGCTTGAGTTCGGCCGCTTTCTTCAGGCTCGTCTCGCCGTCAGTCGCCTGCTCGACCGCGTAGCCGTGTTTTTCGAGCATATCCTGATACGCCTGCAGCTCAGTCGGCGAATCGTCAACGATCAGAACGGTCTGCATTATCGTTCCCCGGGTAACGGACAGACAACGGCAATATCCCTACTGGACGCTCGCTACGTGCTCTTTGATCGCACCGAGCAGATCCTCCTTCGAAAAAGGCTTGGTCAGGTACTGCTCCGAGCCGACCAGGCGCCCGCGGGCACGGTCGAAAATACTGTCCTTGCTGGTCAGCATGATCACCGGCGTATCGCGGAAGCGGCTGTTGTGCTTGATCAGCGCGCAGGCCTGGTAGCCGTCGAGCCGCGGCATCATGATATCGACAAAGATGATATCGGGCTCGTGCTCGGCGATCTTCGCCAGCGACTCGAAGCCATCACCGGCGGTCACGACCTCGCAGCCCGCCTTGGTCAGCAGGCTTTCGGCCGACCGGCGGATCGTCTTGCTGTCGTCGACAACCATGACCTTGAGGCCCTTCAGTGACTCGTCTGTATCGCCCATGGCCCCTGCATTCCTCCCCGAACGGCCCGACTGCGGCCGGCACGGCCGCGACAGTGGGGGTCGAAGATAGCGCACCCCTGATACACAGGCAAACGCCGCCTCGACCAATCGCACCCGAATCAACGGGTTATGACTTCAATTCGATCCAGTACGCGATATACCGCGAAAACGCGATGATATCGAACCGCACACCCTGCGCGCCGCAAGCCCGATCACGTACCATGGCACCTCGGCGGCGGCCCGGCGCTGGACCCCGATGCAACAACCATACCGGCTATGGATGGTCGGGCGATACGGCAACATACAGCGCGCGCGATCCGGGTGGGATCCGCGCGCACCAGCTGGAGACAGGCGCATGAGCCGGGATATCGGCTTTGTAATGGACCCGCTCGCGGGGATCACGCCCAGGAAAGACTCGACCCTGGCGATGATGCTCGCCGCGCAAAGGCGGGGCTGGCGCATCCACGAGATCCATCCGGCCGATCTGGCGATGCGCGACAGCAAAGTCAGCGCGCGCATGCGGACCGTGACGGTCCATGATGACGAGACGCATTGGCACGATGTGACGGATGTGGTCGACGCGCCGATGACCTCGCTCGATGCGATCATGATGCGCAAGGATCCCCCGTTCGACATGGATTACATCTACGCCACCTACCTGCTGGAACAGGTGGAGGCCGCCGGGGTTCCCGTATTCAATCGCCCGCGCGCGCTGCGCGATGCCAACGAGAAACTGTTCACCGCCTGGTTCCCGCAGTGCTGCCCACCTACATTGGTGACCGCGCGCCACGAGTCGCTGCGCGCGTTCATCGCCGAGCAGGGCGAGACCATCGTCAAACCGCTCGACGGTATGGGTGGCACGGGGGTCTTCCGGGTCAACCCGCAGGACCCGAACATCAACTCGGTGTTGGAGACGCTCACGCACCGCTATCGCCGGGCGATCATGGCCCAGACCTGGATACCGGCGATCCGCGAGGGCGACAAGCGCATCCTGCTGATCGATGGTGAACCGCTGGATCACTGCCTCGCACGCGTCGCCTCGGCCGGCGAGACCCGTGCCAATCTTGCGGCCGGCGGCGGCTACCACACGCAGCCCCTGGATGCGGCCGATCGCTGGATCTGCGAGCAGGTCGGGCCGACGCTGCGCGAACGCGGACTGACCTTCGTCGGGCTCGACGTGATCGGCGATCGGCTGACGGAGATCAATGTAACCAGCCCCACCTGCATCCGCGAGATCGCCCGCGGGGCCGGGCTGGATGCCGCCGAGCGGCTGATGGACGCCGTCGCCGCGCGCTGGTCGGCAGGCGCCTGATCGCTCCGGGAACAAGATCATGACGGACTCAACGCAACCCCACGCCGAGGCTACAATGCGCGCCATGCGAGCGTACCCCCGACCGGCCCGATGAGTGCCGCCACCGCCGTCACCGCGGCCGATCGACTCGGGCTGACCCTGTTCCTTGCCGGCGCGCTGCACGGGCTGGTGATCCTCGGCGTCGGCTTCGCGCCGCCCGGCCCGGGCCCGGATGCCGCGCGCGCACTCGACGTCGTGCTGTTGCAGCAGAGCACCGGGGACGAACCCGAGACCGCCGATTACCTCAGCAACACCGACTCCGAGGGGGGCGGCAACACGGAAGAACGTGAACGCCCGCGCGCGCCCGTCAGTTCTCCCGAGCAGGCCGCCAGGGCGGGCCTCGCGCCGGCCCCGCTCGAGGCGGGCGCCCCCGAGCCGGCCCCGGCCAGCCCGGACCCCGTGCTGACGAGCCCGACCGGCGAGGAGCGGATCGCGCAGGAACCGGAACCTGAGGAACAGCCCAAGAAGCCGCGCGAGCGCCAGTCCGACCCCGTCGAATACGACGCCCGCGTGGCGAGCCTCGCGGCCGAAATCGACAACGCCCTGAGCGAGTACGCCCAGCGCCCCCGCAAGAAATTCGTGACCGCGCGGGCACGGGCGTCGCCCGCGGCTACTTATATGCATGACTGGGTGCAGTCGGTCGAGCGGATCGGCAATACGAATTACCCCGAGGCGGCCCGCGCTCAGGGGCTGTCCGGCGGACTGGTGCTGGTGGCCGCGGTCCGTCCCGACGGCACGCTCCATGAAGTCGAAGTGCGTTCGTCGTCCGGCGAACCGGTGCTGGATGCCGCCGCCCGGCGCATCGTGCGCCTGGCCGCGCCGTTCGAGCCGTTTTCGGATGATTTGCGCGAGCGCACGGACCTGCTGTACATCACGCGCACCTGGGAGTTCACCCAGGGCGATCGGCTGGTCACGGAATAGACCCGGGCGCTTGCGACCGCCGGCAACGCGGCGCAGAGTGCAACTGCAGGCGGAGTACTGTTTCGACGGCCTGATGAATGAACGGGCGCGCGGAGGACCGATGGATCTGCGAAACCAATTCCTGCTGGCGATGCCATCGCTCGCCGATCCGCATTTCCAGCGCACGTTGACCTACCTTTGCGATCACACGGAACACGGGGCGATGGGCGTCGTGGTCAACCGCCCGATGGCACTGACGGTCGGCGAGATCCTGCAGCATCTCGGGATCGAACCGACCGATGAGGCCATCGCGCAGCAGCCCGTGCACTACGGTGGACCGGTGGAACCGGAGCGCGGATTCATCCTGCACTCCCCCCCGGGACACTGGGAGGGCTCGATGCCGCTCACGGACGAGCTCGCGCTGACCACCTCGCGCGACATCCTTGAGGCGCTCGCCCGGGGTGAAGGACCGGCGAAGGCCCTGCTGACGCTCGGCTATTCCGGCTGGGGCGGCGGGCAGCTCGAGGACGAAATCGCGAACAACGCCTGGCTGACCGGTCCGGTGCATGCCGATATTCTGTTCGAGATGCCGGCGGAGGACCGCCTGGCCACGGCCGCCGCGCGCATGGGGATCGACCTCAGCCGTCTGAGTTCCGATGCCGGCCATGCCTGACGCGCGACGCGGCGCGGCCGAATCATGACGCAGACGGTTCTGGGCTTCGATTTCGGCCTCCGCCGGATTGGCATCGCGAGCGGCCAGACGATCACCGGGTCGGCCAGCCCCGTGGCCGTCGCGAGCGCCACTGACGGGCGGCCAGACTGGGGGACCATCGACACGGCGGTGCGCGAGTGGGCGCCGGATGCGCTGGTGGTCGGCGTCCCCCTGCTGATGGATGGCACGGAACAGCCCGTGACGCACCGCGCGCGCCGGTTCGCCCGACAACTCGCCGGGCGCTACGGCCTGCCCGTGCACGAAGCGGACGAGCGCCTGTCCTCGGCACAGGCCTCGCAGCTGCTGAGCGATGCCCGCCAGAGTGGCGGCCGACGCAGGACGCGCAAGGGCGATGTCGATAGAATAGCCGCCGCCCTCATCCTGGAGCGCTGGCTCGCGGATCGCATAGCCGACTGACGCAACCGAACGACGCATGCACGAATGCGTACCGACCACGGAGCAACGATGTCGACAGACGCCGCCACCGTCGAAGGCTGGCTGGACCGCATGGCCCAGGGTATCGCCGACACGCTGGGCCCGGAACTGCAGGATCTGCTGATCGTGGGCGTGCATACGGGCGGCGTGCGCGTCGCGCAGGCACTGCATGAGCGCCTCTCGCCCGAGGCCCCGCTGGGATCGCTCGACATCTCCTTCTACCGCGACGATTTCAGCCGGATCGGACTGCACCCGAAGGTCCGTCGCTCGGAGCTGCCGTTCACGCTGGACGACCGCACGGTCCTGCTGGTCGACGACGTGCTCTACAGCGGCCGCACGGTCCGCGCCGCGCTCAATGAACTGTTCGATTACGGTCGCCCCGCCCGCGTCCTGCTCGCGGTGCTGGTCGAACGCACCGGCCATGAGTTGCCCATCCGCGCGGATTTCTCCGGGACGCGCCTCGATCTCGCGCCGGGCCAGCAAGTCCGCCTCAATCGCGAGGACCTCGGCCTGAGCCTGCGCGATACGAGGACGGGGGAGATCATCGATGGTTGAGGGCGATATCCAGATCGCGCCCGACGGCCGCCTGCGACATTGCCTGACCACGGAGGGCATGGGCGGTGAGCGCATCACCGAGATCCTCGACCTCGCCGAGTCCTTCGCCGGGGTCAACGATAAAGTCATCAAGAAGGTCCCGCTGCTGCGCGGGCACACGGTCGTCAATCTGTTCTTCGAGAGCAGCACGCGCACGCGCTCGACGTTCGAGCTCGCCGCCAAGCGCCTGTCCGCCGACGTGCTCAACATCGACGTCCAGCGCTCGGCGACCTCCAAGGGCGAATCGCTGCTGGACACCATCGCCAACCTGCAGGCAATGCAGTGCGACCTGTTCGTCATGCGCCACCCGGAGTCGGGCGCGGCGCATCTGGTCGCGCGCCACGTCGATGACGATGTCCACGTCATCAACGCGGGCGACGGCCTGCACGCCCACCCCACCCAGGCGCTGCTCGACGTGTTCACCATGAGGCGCCACAAGCCCGACCTGTCCGAGCGCACCGTCGCGATCGTCGGCGATCTGCGGCACTCGCGGGTGGCGCGCTCGGAGATCCATGCGCTGCGCGCGCTCGGCGTGGGCGAGATCCGGGCGATCGCGCCGCGCACGCTGCTGCCGGTCGATCTGGAAGGACTCGGCGTGGGCGTCTACGAGGACATCGACGCCGGTCTGGCGGATGTCGATATCGTCGTCATGCTGCGGCTGCAGCGTGAGCGCATGGAGCACGCCCTGCTGCCGAGTTCCTCCGAGTATTTCGCCGGCTGGGGTCTGACGCCGGAGCGACTCGCCCGCGCGCGGCCCGATGCCATCGTCATGCATCCGGGGCCGACCAACCGGGGCGTAGAAATCGATTCGCGGGTCGCGGATGGACCGCAGTCGGTGATCCTTGAGCAGGTCACCAACGGCATCGCCATCCGCATGGCCGTCATGGCGCTGGTCGCCGGAACGGCCCCGCAACGGGAGGGACGATGACGGCCCTGTGCATCACCGGCGGGCGGGTCATCGACCCGGCCAGCGGCCACGACGGCGAGGCGGACGTGTGGATCGATGATGGGCGTATCGCCGCCATTGGTGCCGCGCCGGCCTCGTTCCCGGAGCACGACCGCATCGACGCCGGCGGCTGCATCGTCTGCCCGGGCCTGGTGGACCTCAGCGCGCGCCTGCGTGAACCGGGCGAGCGGCACAAGGGCACGATCGCGTCCGAGAGCCGCGCCGCGATCGCCGGCGGCATCACCACCGTCTGCTGCCCCCCGGACACCTCGCCGGTGGTCGACGCCCCCGCGACCGTCGAACTGATCCGCCAGCGCGCGATCGAGGCCGACCAGGCGCGCGTCTACCCGATCGGCGCACTGACCGCGGGCCTCGACGGCCAATACCTTGCCCCCATGCGCGCCCTCGCGCGCGCCGGGTGCCGGGCCATGGGCCAGGCCGACCGCGACGTCGGCGACAGCCATGTGCTGCGCTCGGCCCTGACCTACGCGGCCACCATCGACCGGCCGGTCATCCTGCCCGCCTGCACCCCATCGCTCGGACACGGCTGCGCCCACGAGGGCCCGGTCGCGAGCGGGCTCGGTCTGCCCGGCATTCCAGTCGCGGCCGAGACCACGGCCGTGGCGCGCATCATCGCGCTGGTCGCGGACACCGGCGCGCGCGTGCACATCGGCCGCCTGTCCAGCGCGGCGGCCGTTGATCTGCTCGCCCGCGCCAAGGCGGATGACCTGCCGGTCACCGCTGATGTCGCCGCCCATCAGCTGGAACTCACGGAATCCGCGCTGACCGGCTTCGATACGCGCGCCCACCTGCGCCCGCCCCCGCGCTCGACGGGCGACCGGGATGCATTGCGCGAGGCGGTAGGTGCAGGCGTGATCGACGCGATCTGCTCGGATCACCGGCCGCACGAACCCGACGCCAAACGCCGGCCTTTCGAGGCCAGCGATCCGGGGCTGTCGGGACTGGAAACGCTGCTGGGGCTGGTACTCGCGCGGGTCGCCGCGGGGGATTGCGATCTCGCGACCGCCCTGGCCCGGGTGACCGCCGGCCCGGCCCGGATTCTCGACCTCGGCCTCGGCACGCTCACGCCGGATGCGCCGGCGGACCTGTGCATATTCGAGCCGGAAACCGAGACCGTCGTTGACCCGGATCGCTTCGTCAGCCGCGGCCGCGACACGCCCCTGGCCGGTCGCACGCTGCCGGGCCGCGTGCGCACCGTGCTGGTCGACGGCCGCGTCCGGAGCGGGTAGCGCTCGCGGTTCCGGTCAGCCGAACGCCCCGCTGGTCCCCTCGCTGTCCCCGCTCGGGACGCCGCCACCGAAGTTGATGCGCCATTCGAGGTCCGTGCGCGAATCGGCGTTGTCGAGGGCGGTCTGCAATTCCACTTCGCCACGCTTGTACAGGTCGAACAGGGACTGATCGAACGTCTGCATGCCGTCGCGGCTGCCTTTTGTCATCGCCTCGCGCAGTTCATGGATCCGGCCATCGCGGATCAGCTCGCTGATGTAGGAGGTATTCAGCATCACTTCCACGGCGGGGACCCGGCCACCGGACTTGGCGGCGACGAGGCGCTGCGAGATGACCGCCTTCAGGTTCAGCGACAGATCCATCAGGATCTGGTTCTTGGCCTCGGGCGGGAACATGTTGATGACGCGATCGAGCGCCTGGTAGGCGTTCACCGCATGCAGGGTGCTGAGGCAGAGGTGGCCCGTATCGGCGTAGGAGATCGCCGCTTCCATCGTTCTGCGGTCGCGCACCTCGCCGATCATGATCACGTCGGGTGCCTCGCGCATCGCCTCGCGCAGGGCGTTGTCGTAGGAGTGCGTGTCGAGCCCGACCTCGCGCTGGCCGACGATCGCCTTGCGGTGCGTGAACACGTACTCGATCGGATCCTCGATCGTGAGGATGTGCCCGGTCTTCGTACGGTTGCGGTGATCGAGCATCGAGGCGAGCGTGGTCGACTTGCCTGAACCCGTGGAGCCCACCACGAGCATCAGGCCTTTCTTCTCGAGCATCAGATCCTCGAGCACCGGCGGCAGATTGAGCGCCGAGATCTCCGGGACATCGCTCTTGATGTAGCGAATGACCAGCGAGACCTCGCCGCGCTGGTAATAGGCGTTCACCCGGAAACGCCCGATCCCTTCGCGCGTGAAACCGAGGTTGAGCTCGAGATCGCGCTCGAAATCGGCCTTCTGTTCCTCGGACATCAGGCCATAGGCGAGTTTCGCCGTGACGCCCCGCTCCAGCGGTTGCTTGCCGACCGGCCAGGTCTCGCCCTCGATGCGCATCGCCGGCGGCGCCCCGGTGGTGAAATACAGATCGGATGCCCCCTTGTCGGCCATCCGTTTGAGATACGGATCGATTCCCGCCATATCGTTATCGCCGCAGCATGCCGGCGCCGCCACGACCACCGCTGCCTCTGTCCGCGTCGCTGTCCTCGATATCGAAATCGGCGCCTTCGGTCAGGTCCTGATTCTTCGAATCGCGGCTTTCGAGTTTCAGCTTCAGGCGCAGATCATTGACCGAGTCGGCGTTGCGCAGACCCTCTTCGGCCGTGATATGCCCATCCTCGATCAGATCGAACAGGGCGTCATCGAAGGTCTGCATGCCGGCCTCGCGCGACTTCTTCATCAACGCCTTCATCTCATGGACCTCGCCCTTGAGGATCAGGTCGGCCATCAGTGGCGTATTGAGCAGGACCTCGACCGCGGGCCGGCGGCCGTTGCCGTCCGGGGTTTTTAACAGACGCTGCGAGACGACCGCCTTCATGTTCAGCGACAGATCCATCAGCAGTTGATGACGCCGCTCCTCGGGGAAGAAGTTGATGATCCGGTCCATCGCCTGGTTGGTGCTGTTGGCGTGCAGCGTCGCGAGGCACAGATGGCCGGTCTCGGCGAAGGCGATCGCGTTCTCCATGGTGTTGCGGTCACGGATCTCGCCGATCAGGATCACGTCGGGCGCCTGGCGCAGGGTATTCTTGAGGGCGATATCCCAGTTATCGGTATCCGTGCCGACCTCGCGCTGGCTGACGATGCAGCCCTTGTGCTGGTGCACGAATTCGATCGGATCCTCGATCGTGATGATGTGACCGCTCGAGTTCTCGTTGCGATAGTCGATCATCGCGGCGAGCGATGTCGATTTACCGGAACCGGTACCACCGACGAAGATCACCAGCCCGCGTTTGGTCATGCCGATGTCGCGCATGACCGGGGGCAGGAACAGCTCCTCGAAGTTCGGGATCTCGTCGGTGATCGTGCGCACGACCATCGCCGAGGTGCCGCGCTGGACGTACGCATTGACGCGGAAACGCGAGACCCCGGGCAGGCTGATCGCGAAGTTGCACTCGTTGCTCGACTCGAATTCCGCGGACTGCTTGTCGTTCATGATCGAGCGCACGAGTGTCTGCGTATGCGCCGGTGACAGCTTCTGGCTGGCGACCTGAACGAGCTTGCCGTGCACCTTCATGGTCGGCGGCGCGCCAGCGGCCAGATAGAGATCGGATCCCTCGCGCGTCTTGAGCATGCGCAGCATGTCGTGGATGTACTTGATCGCCTTTTCGCGGTCCATCGACCGTATCTCCCGGGTTGATACCGCCCCTTAGAGGGAATCGGGATTGGTGGCCTTGCGCTTGGCCTCTTCCTTCGAGACCTTGTTTTTCGCGACCAGGTCCTTGAGGTTCTGGTCGAGCGTCTGCATACCGACGCCCTGGCCCGTCTGGATCGCGGAGTACATCTGCGCGATCTTGTCCTCGCGGATCAGGTTCCGGATCGCGGGCGTCCCGATCATGATCTCGTGGGCCGCGCAGCGCCCGCCGCCGGTCTTCTTCATCAGCGTCTGCGAGATCACCGCGCGCAGCGATTCCGAGAGCATCGAACGGACCATGTCCTTCTCGGCGGCCGGGAAGACGTCGATGATGCGGTCGATCGTCTTCGCGGCCGAGCTCGTGTGCAGCGTACCGAAAACGAGGTGTCCGGTCTCCGCCGCGGTCAGCGCGAGGCGGATGGTCTCGAGGTCGCGCAGCTCGCCGACGAGGATCGTATCGGGGTCCTCACGCAGCGCGGAACGCAGCGCCTCGGTGAAGCCCATCGTGTCGCGGTGGACCTCGCGCTGGTTGACCAGGCACTTCTTCGACTCGTGCACGAATTCGATCGGGTCCTCGACCGTGAGGATGTGGCCGTGCTCGCTCTCGTTCTTGTAGTTGACCATGGCCGCGAGCGTCGTCGACTTGCCGGAGCCGGTCGGACCGGTCACCAGCACGATCCCGCGCGGGTACTCGGAAATTTTCTCGAAGATCTTGGGCGCGCCGAGGTCCTCGAGCGACAGGATCTCGGAGGGAATCGTGCGGAATACGGCACCGGCGCCCCGGTTGTGATTGAAGGCGTTGACGCGGAACCGGGCGAGCCCCTGGATCTCGAAAGAGAAATCGGTTTCGAGGAATTCCTCGAACGCCTTGCGCTGCTGGTCGTTCATGATGTCGTAGACCATGGAATGCACTTCTTTGTGCTCCATGGCCGGCACATTGATCCGCCGGACGTCGCCGTCCACGCGGATCATCGGCGGCAGGCCCGCCGACAGGTGGAGGTCGGAGGCGCCGTTCTTGACGCTGAAACCGAGCAGCTGCGAGATATCCATCGAGTCCCCCGTAAATCGCGCCGCCCCGGGCGCGCCGGCAGTATAGGCGATGTGCGCTGCAGGACCGAACCGACGGGCCCGCAAAACGTGCCGGTCGTCGGCGGGCGCACACCGAGCTTCATCAGACTGCCCGATGCGGGCGCCGCTGAAAAGCTTATTGATCCGGCCACGCCCGCATCGCGGCACGGTCTATGGCCTGGGGATGGCGAAGGGCAGTATCCTTGGCGCCTCACAGAGGTCGGGAGAAACCCATGGAGCGCGAACGCATCGTATTCATTGGCGGCGGCAATATGGCGCGCAGCCTGATCGGCGGCCTCGTCGCCGGCGGCTGGCCGGCCGAGCGGATCGGCGTCACCGACCCGACGCCGGATCAGCGCGAACGCCTGGCATCGCGCTTCGGCGTGACCACAAGCGAGGACAACCGTGCCGCCGTGGCGGACGCGGATGTCGTCGTTCTGGCCGTGAAACCGCAGCTGATGGAACAGGTCTGCCAGGACCTTGCACCGGCACTCGCCGGGCGCCAGCCGCTCATCGTGTCGATCGCGGCCGGCGTGCGCATGGAGGCCATCGCCCGCTGGCTCTCCTACGACGGCCCCATCGTGCGCTGCATGCCGAATACGCCATCGCTCGTACAGGCCGGCATTACCGCGCTGTTCCCCAATGACCGGGTCAGCGGGGACCAGCGCTCGACGGCCGAGTCGATCCTGCGGGCCGGCGGCAGCGTCATCTGGGTGGATGACGAGAAGCTGATGGATACCGTCACCGGCATCTCCGGAAGCGGACCGGCGTACTTTTTCCGCATCATGGAGGCGATGGAGGAGGCGGCCGTGGCGCGCGGCCTGCCGCGCGAGCAGGCGCGGCTGCTGGTGATCGAGACGGCATTCGGCGCGGCCCGGATGGCGCTGGAATCGGAGGATGACCCGGGCACGCTGCGCCAGAACGTCACCTCGAAGGGCGGCACCACGGCCGCCGCGCTCGATACGTTCGAGGCCGGCGGCCTGGCGGACCTGGTCGATCGCGCCGTGGGTGCGGCCGCCGAGCGCGCCGCGGAGCTGGGCGATCAACTGGGAGGCAAGTAATGGGCGCAGGTTACGGCACGGACGCGCTGCAGTTCCTGATCCGCACGCTGATCGATCTGTATGCGGTGGTGGTCCTGCTCCGCTTCGCGCTGCAGGCCGTGCGCGCCGATTATTTCAATCCGGTCGCCCAGTTCGTCGTCCAGGCCACTCGCCCCGTCCTCGCGCCGATGCGGCGCGTGCTGCCGCCGGCCGGCCGCTACGACTACGCCGCGCTCCTGCTCGCACTGGCGCTGATGTGGATCAAACTGGGGCTGTACGGGCTGCTTTCCATCGAGACGGTCTACATCGGCGGGTACGTGCAGCCGATCCAGCATGTGTGGCTCGGCGGTCTGCTGTGGATCGGCGTGGTCGACCTCATCGCGCTGGTCATCGATATCGGTTTCTTCGCGGTCCTGATCATGGCGATTCTGTCCTGGATCGCGCCGGCCGGCCCGAATCCGGTCATGGAGATGCTGCGGCGGATCACGGACCCGCTGATCCAGCCCGTGCGGCGGGTCATACCGCTGATCGGCGGCGTCGACCTCTCTCCGCTGGTCGTGCTGATCGGCCTGCAGCTGCTGAAGATGCTGCTGCTGCGACCGCTGCTCGTGCTCGCATGACGGGAACGCGGTGAGCGCCAGCGTTGCCGGTGACTGGTGCCGCTGGGACGGGGCGGATCTGCTGCTCGAACTGCGCGTCATCCCGCGGGCCAAAGCGACCGCGATCGGTGGTATCCGCCAGGGACGCCTGCTGCTGCGGCTGCAGGCGCCGCCGGTCGATGGCAAGGCGAATGCCGCCATCGAGCAATGGTGTGCGGATGCGTTCGGCGTGGGGCGCGGGGCGGTAACGATCGAGGCGGGTTCGCGCGGTCGTGACAAGCGCGTGCGGATCGAACGGCCCCAGAAAATGCCCGCCGAGCTGATCGGCCTGGCGAACGACAACAATACCTGAGCCGCCCTGGTACCGACACGGCACTCGCCGCGGTTCTGCAAGCCGCAAAACCGCGCGAGGTTGCTATACTGCCGCGTTTCGCCTTAACCGCTGTGCCGGCCCATGCCCGAGACGATTCCCGCCGATTCCGTCGGTCTGGTCGAACCGCGGCGTCTCGCCTTTGACGAGCCGTTGCCGCTCGACTGCGGCCGTACGCTCGACCAGTACGAACTGGTCTACGAGACCTATGGCGAATTGAACGCGGACGCGAGCAATGCCGTGCTGATCTGCCATGCGCTGTCCGGCGATCATCACGCGGCCGGTTACCACTCGATGGACGACCGCAAACCAGGCTGGTGGGAGGCCTGCATCGGCCCCGGCAAGCCAATCGACACACGCCGGTTCTTCGTCGTCAGCCCGAACAATATCGGCAGCTGCAAGGGCTCGACCGGGCCGAACACGATCAATCCCGCGACCGGCGAGTACCACGGCCCCGATTTCCCCATCGTGACCTGCGGCGACTGGGCGCGCTCCCAGGAGCGCCTGATGCGCGCGCTTGGCATCGACCAGTGGGCCGCGGTCGTCGGCCCCAGCCTCGGAGGCATGCAGGTGATGCAGTGGGCGATCGATTACCCCGATTCCCTGCGCAACGCGATCGTCATTGCCGCGGCGCCCAAACTGACCGCGCAGAACATCGCCTTCAACGAGGTCGCCCGCCAGGCGATCACCTCGGACACCGAATTCCATGCGGGTCGCTACTACGAACACGGGACGGTGCCGCGGCGCGGGTTGATGCTGGCGCGCATGCTCGGGCACATCACTTACCTCTCGGACGATGCGATGCGGGCCAAGTTCGGGCGCGAGCTGCAGGCCGGGAAACTCTCTTTCAGCTTCGACTCGGAGTTCTCGGTGGAGAGCTACCTGCGTTATCAGGGCCGGCAGTTCGTGGACCGTTTCGATGCGAACTCGTACCTGCTGATGACCAAGTCGCTGGACTATTTCGACCCGGCGTCGAAAACCGACGACGACCTGGCCGCGGCCCTGGAACCGGCGAAGGCCCGGTTCCTCGTCATGGCGTTCACCTCGGATTGGCGCTTCTCCCCGGCGCGCTCGCGCGAGATCGTCAAGGCGCTTCTCGATAACCACAAGCGTGTGAGCTATGTGGAGATCGCGGCCGAGCACGGTCACGACGCATTCCTGATGCCGATCGATCAGTATCTGGCGGTATTCGGGGCGTACATGGAGCGCGTGGCCGCGGAATGCACGACCGCGGAGGCGGCGGCATGAATCTGCGTCGGGACCTGGAACTGATCGCCGACTGGATCCGCCCGGGCAGCCACGTCCTCGACCTCGGCTGCGGCGACGGCGCCCTGCTCGCGCATCTGGCGGAGACGAAATCGATCACCGGCTACGGCCTGGAGATCGACCCCGACAACATCGCGCGCTGCATCGCCCGTGGCGTGGACGTGCTGCAGATCGACCTCGACCGCGGACTGTCGGAGTTCGACAGCGGCGGTTTCGATTACGTGATCATGACGCAGTCGCTGCAGGCGCTGCATTTTCCCGATCGGATCCTCGGGGAGATGCTGCGCATCGGGCGCGAAGCCGTCACCTCGTTCCCGAACATGGGTCACTGGAAATGTCGGCTGCAGCTCGCGGTCGCCGGCCACATGCCGGTGACGCGGGCGCTGCCGCACCACTGGTACGACACGCCCAATATCCACATGTGCACGGTCCACGACTTCGAGCGCCTGTGCGACGCGCACGGCTATCGGGTCCTGGAACGGGCAGCCGTGGATCGCCATCACCGCGAGACGCCGGCCACGCGCATCCTGCCCAACCTGTTCGGTGAGAGTGCGGTCTTTCGCTTCGAACGCGACGGGGGACGCCAGCCTGGAACCCCGGCGGCCTGAAAAAGCGGTTCTCGCCAAGGCGCCAAGCCCGCCAAGGGACGCAAAGCACAAAATAACGAAGATCAAGTTCGCGCGGAGTAGCGGTGTGCGCGGACCACCGAGCCCGCGCGTTGGACAGGGCCGCGCGCTAACGGGGTGCAATCCATCCGAATAAGCGGGACAGCGACCGCTCCCCCGACCCTCCGCCGCTCTGCGAGATGCCAATTTTCTCTGGCTTTTTCTTCGCGTCCCTTGGCGGGCTTGGCGCCTTGGCGAGAACCGCCTTTTCCAGGACCCTAAACTGGGCAGATTCTGATCAGCCCTCGGGCGCGGCGGCGTGCTTGGCCTGCATGAACTCGCCGTGGCGCAGGTGGATCAGATCCGCGACCCGGCGCAGGATCTGTTCTTCGTAGCGGTCGATGCGCCCATCGGCCCAGGCCACGCGCCAAAGCTGCTGCATCAGCGCTTTCTTTTCTTCCAGTGAATGCGTTTCGTGGACGAGGCGGGTGAACTGGTGCAGGGAGGTCGCATCGCGGCTTTCCTCCTGCGCGAGGCGCACGAGTTCACCGACCTCGTCGTCGGTCACGTCGAGGCTCGCGCGCAGGGCGGCCTCGATGGTCGCCTGTTCGGCCTCGTCGAAGTCGAAATCCGCCCGCGCGACCTCGATCAGCAGGGCGGCCGCCGCCAGGTTGCGGCGATGCCCGGCATCCTCAGCCGCCGCTTCCGGCGCGAGGTGCTCCTGAAAGAACGACTGGATTTTCGACAGCACCGACGGGCACCGTCAGTTGGCTAGCTGGCGCGGGACGTACACGCCGTCCCGGAAATCGAGAAACAGTTCGTCGAGTTCCGGATGCCACACGGGCTCCCCGGTCTCGTCGGCCTCGAGATTCTGCTCAGGCACGTAGGTTTCCGCATCTTCTTCGTCGACGATCACGTAATACCATGGCGCCTCGCGGCTCGCGGAGGCGGTTCCGGAATTGCGGTCGTACCAGTCCTCACTGCCCTGGTAGGCCGGGTCGACGTCGTAGACCACGCCACGGTAACCGTGCTCTTTATGGCGGACGATCTGCCCGAGACGGAAACTGGCGGTGTGGGAGACTGCGTGCATCGCGGACCTCCGCGGTGGGTACTCGGTCTATAGTTTATCAGACCGGACGCCGGACTGATGAGCCCTTGACTGCCTGTGCGGCAAATGAGGACCCGCACCGGGCGTACGCGCCCACGCGGCGCGCCGCCGCGCGACCGTGCTGTTAGACTTGATGGACCGTGACCGGAGGAAAGCGCAGTGCGCGCACCGAATATGCATCACTGGACCGAGCGCGTGCGCGCGGCCCTGGCCCACCCGCGCCTGCCGGATGCGGTCGGCCTGGTACTGGTCGTGGCGCTGGGTTGGCAGCTGGCTGGTCTGACCTGGGCGGCGCTGCCGGCGCCGGCAAGCGCCCGGATTCCCGCCGCGAGCGCTGCCGAAACGCCCCGCGATGGCAGCAGCACGGGCGAAGCACCGACGGCACGCCTCGCGCGCCTGCATCTGTTCGGCGAACCGCCTGCCGACGATGACGGGCAACGTTCGCCGGAGACCGAGACCGACGCCCCCGAAACCCAGCTGAATCTGACCCTGCTGGGCGTGTATGCGCCCGGCCAGAGCGGTGGTCTGGCCATCATCGCCACCGGCGGCGGCCCGGAGAAAGTCTACGCCGTCGGTGACACGATTGCCGGCAGCGCACGGATCACCGGCATCTTCGAGGATCGTGTCGTGCTGCGGCGCGACGGGCGGGCCGAGACGCTGCGCATGGAACTCGCCAAAGTCCCCTCCGGCCAGTCCGACCGGCAGGTACAGACCGGCGGCGACGACCAGGGCCAGGGCATTATCGAGCGCGCCCGGGCGCTGCGCGAGCGCATTCGGCAGAATCCGCTGGAACTGGCGCGCATGGTCCGTTTCCAGCCCTACGTCGAGGACGGCGAACTGGTGGGTTTTCGTATCCAACCGCGCTCCGATGAGGCGCAGCTGCTGGAGGAAGCGGGGATCCGCCCGAGTGATGTCGTCACCCGCGTCAACGGTATCCCCCTCAACGACCGGGCGCAGGGCAACCGGGCCCTGCGGGAGTTGCGGGACGCGAGCATGATCAACGTGACCATTCTCCGCGATGGTCGCAGCGAACAGCTCTCGATACCGCTCGGTAACCCCGGCTGATCATGACCACCCCTGGCTCACCGGCACCAGGCAGTCACCGCGTGGCGCATACCGTGTTTGACGGTCGCAACCGGGCATATGAGAATCCTGCCCGCGCCGCTGCGCGAGGGAGGCGTACACATCCCCGAAACCAGGAACGAACAAACGACACCATGCCCCTGACCCGCCGCCCGCGCACGGGCCCACCTGGCGCTCTCATCCTCGGTCTGCTGCTTGCCATCGTGGTGTCCGCGAGTGCCTGGGCCGAACCATTCACCCTGAATCTGCAGAACGCCGAGCTGCGCTCACTGATTCAGACGGTATCGAAACGCACCGGGCGCAATTTCATCGTCGACCCGCGCGTGAACGCCAAGATCACGGTCGTTTCATCCACGCCCGTGAACGACCGCGAACTGTACGACGTGTTCCTGTCCGTGCTCTCGGTACACGGTTACGCGGCCGTCCCGCAGGGCGATGTCACGAAGATCGTACCGGCAGTGGCGGCGAAACAGGACGCAATCCCATCCGGTGAATCGCAGAGCGGCAGCCAGCTCGTGACCCGGGTCGTAACGATCCAGCACGTCAACTCCGCGCAGCTGGTGCCGATTCTGCGCCCGCTGCTCCCCCAGGAAGGGCACCTCGCGGCGTACCAGCCGACCAACCGACTGATCGTCACCGACAGCGCATCGAATATCCAGCGGATCATGCGGATCATCGACCGGGTCGACCGGCCGGTGGAAAGCGACGTCGACGTCGTCCGCCTGGAGCACGCATCGGCCTCGGAGGTCGTGCGCATACTCGGCCAGCTGGCCAGCCAGGGGCAGCAGGGACAGGACCAGACCGGCGGGCAGGCACGGCTGGCCGCGGACACGCGCACGAACAGCGTGCTCATCAGCGGCAGCCGCGAAGAGCGGCTGCGCATGCGCGGCCTGATCGCGAATCTGGATACGCCGCTGGAACGCGAGGGCAATACCCGCGTGGTGTACCTGAAGTACGCCAATGCCGCCGACATGACGGAGATCCTCCAGGGGGTCAGCGACGCGGAGGTCTCGAATGGCGAACAAACGGGCCAGGGGGGCGGCAACGGCAACGACGAGGAGGTCGTGATCCAGGCCGACGAGAATACGAACGCGTTGATCCTGACCGGCCCGCCGGGGCGGCTCGATGGCCTGGAGAGCATCATCCGGCAGCTCGATATCCGGCGTGCCCAGGTCCTGGTCGAGGCCATCATCGCGGAGATTTCCCAGGACAAGGCCCGGGAGCTCGGCGTCCAGTTCGTCGCGGCCGACACCAGCGGCGACGGTGACACCCCGGCCGCACTGACGAGTTTCGGGTCAGGCGGGAGCAACATCCTCGAGATTGCGACCGAAAGCGCGCTGCCCGACAGCGGTCTGACGCTCGGCGGCCTGAGCGAGGGCTCGGGGGGCACGGATTTCGGCGTCCTGATACGGGCGCTGGCCTCGGATGCCAACAACAACATCCTCTCGACGCCGAGTCTCGTGACGCTGGACAACGAGGAGGCCGAGATCGTCGTCGGACAGAACGTGCCGTTCGTGACCGGGTCCTTTTCGAGTCAGCAGACCGGCGGCAGTGCGACCAACCCCTTCCAGACGATCGAGCGCCGCGACGTCGGTATCACGCTCAAGGTCAAGCCGCAGATCAACGAGGGCAATACCGTCAAGATGAACATCGAGCAGGAGGTCTCCAGCCTCTCCTCGTCCGCCCAGACCACCTCCGACGTCGTTACGAACAAGCGCTCGCTGAAAACGACGGTGCTGGTGCAGGACGACCAGACGCTGGTCCTCGGCGGCCTGATCGACGACACCGTGCGCACGACCGACGAACGGGTGCCGCTGCTCGGCGACATCCCGGTATTGGGGCGGCTGTTCCGGTATCAGCGCACGAACAAGATCAAGCAGAACCTGATGGTATTCCTCCACCCGCGCATCCTGCGCGAAAAGCAGCTCGCGGATTACTACACGGGCGAGAAGTACAACTACATGCGGGCGGAACAGGTCGACCGGCAGCGCAAGAAACAGACGCTCATGATCGACGAGCTGCCGGAGCTGCCGGAGCTGGAACTGCGCCATCGCAATCCGACCCTCGGCGGCGGAGGCAACGATGAACGAAACGGCGACGGCGACTGAGGCGGCCACGCGGCCCCTGCGGGTCAGCTACTCGTTTGCCCGGCGCAACGGCGTGCTGCTGGAGGAGCGGGCCGATGGCCAGGCGACCGCCGTGCTGCGCCCGGACGCCTCACCGGATGCCGTGCTCGAACTGCGGCGGGCCATCGGCACGCCGGTCGCGCTCGAGAACGTCTCGGCCGAGGACTTCGCACGCCGGCTGACGCAACGCTACGAGCACGGCGCCGGCGGCGCGCTGGATGCGGTCGACGACCTCGGCGACGAGGCCGATCTGGCGAGCGCGGCCGAGGCACTCCCCGAACCGGAAGATCTGATGGAGTCGCAGGATGATGCCCCCATCATCCGCCTGATCAACGCGATCCTCACCGAGGCCGTCCGCCACAACGCCTCCGACGTGCATATCGAGCCATTCGAGCAGCGGCTCTCGGTCCGCATGCGGGTCGACGGCGTGATGCAGGAAACCCTGGAGCCACCGCGCTCGATCGCGCCCCTGATCATCTCGCGCATCAAGGTCATGGCGCGGCTCGACATCTCGGAGAAACGCCTCCCGCAGGACGGCCGCATCTCGCTCAAGATCGCCGGCCGCCCGGTGGACGTGCGCGTGTCCACCCTGCCCTCGGGCCACGGCGAGCGTGTCGTGATGCGATTGCTGGACAAACAGGCCGGGCGCCTGGATGTCGAACACCTCGGCATGTCCTCACGCGATACGCGCCTGCTGAATGACCTGATCCACCGCCCGCACGGCATTCTGCTCGTCACCGGCCCCACCGGCTCGGGCAAGACCACCACGCTGTACGCGTCCATCACCCGGCTCAATGACGCCAGCCGGACGATCCTCACGGTCGAGGACCCGATCGAGTATTACCTCGACGGCATCGGCCAGACCCAGGTGAACACGAAAGTCGACCTGACCTTCGCCCGGGGGCTGCGCGCCATCCTGCGCCAGGACCCGGATGTAGTCATGGTCGGCGAGATCCGCGACCTGGAAACGGCGCAGATCGCCGTGCAGGCGAGCCTGACGGGCCATGTGGTGCTGTCGACGCTGCACACGAACACCGCGATCGGCGCCATCACCCGCCTGCGCGACATGGGTGTGGAGCCGTTCCTGTTGTCGTCGTCGGTCGTCGGCATCCTCGCCCAGCGGCTGGTACGGCTGCTCTGCCCGCACTGCCGCGTCGAACACGTCATGACGCGCGGCGAATGCCACCTGTTCGACCTCGACCCGGACGATCCGCCGAACGTCTGGGGACCTTCAGAGACGGGCTGCGATCACTGCAATCGCACCGGTTACGCCGGCCGCAGCGGGATTTACGAACTCGTGGCCGTCGACGACCCGATGCGCAGCCTGATCCATGACGGTGCCGGCGAGTTCGAGCTCGAGCACCATGCGCGCCGCCATTCGCCGGGCATGCGTGCGGATGGCCTGCGGCGGATCCGCGCCGGTCAGACCTCGGTCGAGGAGGTCCTGCGGGTCACGCCATCCGGCGACCGCGGCGAAGAACCGGAAATCCTGGAGTAACCCGCCCTGAGCGCCTTCGAATACACGGCACTCGACCCCGACGGCCGCGAGTTGCGCGGCATCCTGGAGGGCGATACCGCGCGCCAGGTGCGCCAGCAGCTGCGCGACCAGGGGCTGTCACCGCTGTCGGTCGCGGAGTCCGCGGAGCGCGAGCAGCGCGGCGGCGGCACGGCGATCGGCCCACGGCGCGGCATCAGCGGCGCCGATCTGGCGCTCTTCAGCCGCCAGCTTGCCACCCTCGTGCAGTCGGGCATGCCGGTCGAGGAGGCGCTGCGCGCGATCGCACGCTACTCGGAGAAGGCGCGCCTGCAGAAACTGGTCCTCGCGGTCCGTGCGCGGGTCGTCGAAGGCTATAGTCTCGCGGCCGGATTCGCGGAATTCCCGCGCACGTTCCCGGATATCTACGTTGCCACCGTGCGGGCGGGAGAGCAGTCCGGCCATCTCGGCGGCGTGCTCGAGCGGCTGGCCGACTACACCGAGGAGCGCCAGGACACCCGGGGTTCGGTGACCGCGGCACTGGCCTACCCCGTCATCCTGACGGTCGCCGCGCTGGCCATCGTCATCGCGCTGCTGACGTATGTCGTGCCCCAGGTCGTAGGCGTATTCGACACCCTGGACGCGGAACTGCCGCTGCTCACGCAGGGCCTGCTCGCCCTGAGCGGTTTCCTGCGTGACTGGGGTCCGCTCACGCTGCTGATCCTGATCGGCGCCGTGATCGGCTTCCGCCTGGCGCTGCGCAGCCCTGGGTTCCGGTACCGATTTCACGCCCTGCTGCTGCGCGTACCGGTCATCGGCCGCTTGTTGCGCGACGCCGATACGGGCCGCTTCGCCCGAACGCTCTCGATCCTCGCGAGCAGCGGCGTGCCGGTGCTCGAGGCCCTGTCGATCGCGTCGACGGTCATCGGCATCCGCCCGCTGCGCCATGCCGTCGAGCGCGCGGCCGTGCAGGTACGCGAAGGCGCCGCCCTGAGCCGCTCGCTGGAGACCAGCGGCCGCTTCCCGCCGATGTTCCTGCATCTGATTGCCATCGGCGAAGAATCCGGCCAGCTCGACTCGATGCTCCACCGCGCCGCCGACTACCAGGAACGCACGACGAAGACGACGATCTCGCTGCTGGTCAACATCTTCGAGCCGGCATTGATCCTCGTCATGGGCGTGGTCGTCCTGCTGATCGTCCTCGCGATCCTTCTCCCAATCTTCGAACTCAACCAGCTGGTGGGATGACCCGCCGTTTTGGGCTGGCGGATATCGCGTTTCACCAGAAAGTCTGTGCGAAGGGTTCTCGCCAAGGCGCAAAGAACGCCAAGGAATGCAGACAAGGGGAAGCCGGGCGACTGGAAGTGTTTCACCGAGCCTCTTGTAGCGTGCCCCGGTTCTTTTTCGGGATTTTCCCTTCTTCGCGTCTCTTGGCGCTCTTTGCGCCTTGGCGAGAACCGATTTACACAACACATCGGATCCTTATGAATCGAACTTATGCAGGGCGCGCGTAATTCGCCCGGAAAACAGTAACCTGGCGGCCCCGGGGCACAGGGAGCGCCGTAATTCAACGGGATTGAGGGGTTGCACCGACGGGTTGCCGCCCTAATATGATACTCAGGACACATGGCGTAAAACGCCGATGGAGTGATGCGTGATGAACGATATCGAAGGCGGCACCGTGACCGTGGGCGTGCAGGTGCGGGACGACGTGGTCCTGATCTTCGACCAGGATGACGGCGGTCCGTCCGTCAGCCGCGCGATCGATTCGGTGCTCGCATCGATCTACGAGCAGAACCCGGATGCCCCCCGCGTGGTGCTGTTCTGCGACACGGAGGGCGTCTACGACGGCGTGTCCGTGGACGACGAGGGGCAGTTCCAGAACTTCTATCCCATCCGCACCACCGATGCGGATCACGCGATCGAGGTCGCGCGCGCCTTTATCGTCGAGGCGCCCGCGCGCTTC
The DNA here is from genome assembly GCF_001614315.2 of Halofilum ochraceum. Classification (NCBI taxonomy): domain Bacteria; kingdom Pseudomonadati; phylum Pseudomonadota; class Gammaproteobacteria; order Chromatiales; family Ectothiorhodospiraceae; genus Halofilum; species Halofilum ochraceum. The sequence goes on along the minus strand of NZ_LVEG02000009.1, from coordinate 44,072 downwards.
CACTGACCCGCGCGTGTCCGGCAGGGACGCCGGACGCCGTAAACTGGCGGGGTGTGCCACCCGCCAAACCCATGGCTCTCTATGACCCTGCGGCAAGGGCATCGGCCACGTATCCGGTCAATGCGCGGATCCGGCCGACACCGCGCAGGTCCGGATGGCTTAACAGCCATAATTCGCTTGCCATCTCCGGGATCGTTCCCCCCAGCCGGACGAGGCGCGGGTCGCCATCGCACAGATAGCGGGGCAGCACCGCGGCGCCGGCACCCTCGCGGACCGCCGCATACATCCCGAACAGCGTATCCGCCCGATAGCGGCAGTGGTCATCCGCGCCGTGGCCGGCCATCCAGGCGTCGAGCTGGCGGTAGATCATGGCCTCGTCCGGGCCGACCCATGCGGTCTCCGCCGCGGCCGGCACCGGATCCCCCTGACGGAAGACGCCCGCCGGGCCGTACACGGCCTGTTCGATGGTCCGCAGGCGGCGCCCGATCAGATGCTCGGGCGGCTCCCGGGTCGGTCGAATCGCGACGTCCGCTTCGCGCCGGGACAGGTTCACCAGCGCATTCGAGACCGATACCTCGAGCGCGATATCCGGATAGGCCTCGCGGAAAGCGGCGAATACCGGTGACAGCAGGCCGATCAGCAAGGTGTCCGTGGTCGTCACCCGGACCGTGCCGGCCGGTCTGAGGTCGCGCCCGACCACGCGCCGTTCGACACCGACCACCTCGCTCTCGATGCGCGCCGCCGCCGCGGCGACCTCCTCGCCGGCGGGCGTGGGGGCATACCCGCCAGACCCGCGCTCGAACAGCCTGACGCCCAGCCGTTTCTCGATCGCACCGAGACGCCGGAAGACCGTGGCATGACTGACCGCCAGTCTGCGCGCCGCCCCGGACAGCGATCCCGCGCGCGCGATCGCCAGGATCGTCCGCAGATCATCCCATGGGAGTTCCTGTTCGTTCATGCAAACTTAAATTGCATCTACAGGGAATTCCTGTGCACCAACGCAACGATATAGGCTGCGCATATCAAGGTAAATCCCGTGGGTGTCCCATGCATGTACTCATCGTTCACAGCCATCCGGAGCGCCGCTCCTTCAATGGCGCGCTCACGGAGGTCGCCGTCGAGACCCTGACGGGCGCCGGTCACGACGTGGAAGTCGCCGACCTCTACGCGGAGGGATTCGATCCGACCGAGGGACCGGCCCATTACACGGATCGCGCCGACCCGGCGGTCTTCGCCGCGCTCACGGAGCAGCGCCACGCCTGGGAATCCGGCACGCTCCCGCCCGGAATCCGGGCCGAGATCGAACGCCTCGAACGGGCCGATCTGGTGATCTTCCAGTATCCGCTCTGGTGGCACGCGCAACCCGCCCTGTTGAAGGGGTGGATCGACCGGGTGTTCGTCTATGGCGGCCTCTATACCGGCGGCATGCGCTACGACCACGGGTACTTCCGGGGGCGCCGCGCCATCTGCTCCGTCACGACCGGTGCCCCGGGCGCGGCCTTCTCCCGCTATGGGCGCAACGGCCATATGGAGCATCTGATGCTGGGCATGCACTACTCGCTCTATTACGTCGGCTACGACGTGCTGGCGCCGTTCGTGGCCTACGGCATCCAGGGCGGCGGACTCGTCTACCAGGAGGAACAGCGTTTCCGGAAACAACTGGATGCGTACCTCCAGAACTGGGCGCAACGACTGGAACACATCGAAACCGATGAGCCGATCCCGTTCACAGGCTGGGCCGACTGGGATGAAGACGGCGTGATACGTCACGACCGACCCGAGCGGTGGAATCTTCAGTAAACGGGCCAGCCGACAAGACCACCTGACGAAACAGTGGAGGAAAACCTCATGGCAACCATCGACACGCACATCCCCGCAACGACCCGTACCGCCAACGCGGGGCAGCCCGCGGCCGAGGGCCTCGGTGACATCACCGTACGGCGCGACGCGCTGCAGGCCAGTGCCCGGGCAGCCGCATTCCTGCTGACGGTCCGCACCGTTCGGCGCGGAATCGCGGCCCTGCGGGCAAGGCAGCGGGAACATTGAGGCCAGCGTATGCGCGGACCTGCACCTGACAGCGGCCCTGCGATCGGCCTATCCTGTGCGCCCCGAATCGGGGCGACCCGCCGATCCAGCAACCGGAGCGCGTATGACTGCCATCCCCGTTCGCACACTCGGCCCGCACAGTCTGCGTGTGTCCGCGCTCGGGCTGGGCTGCATGGGCATGTCGTTCGCGTACGGGCCGGCCGATGAAGAGCGGTCCATCGCTACGCTGCACCACGCACTGGATCGCGGCATCAACCTGCTGGACACGGCGGACGTCTACGGCCCGGAGACCAACGAACGCCTGCTTGCGGGGGTGCTGCGCGAGCGCCGGGAGGAAGTGGTACTGGCGACGAAATGCGGGATTGCATACGCCGATCCCGATCGGGCAGTCGACGGGCGTCCGGCGTACATCCATCGGGCCTGCGACGCCTCGCTCTCACGCCTGGCGACCGACCGCATCGACCTGTTCTACCTGCACCGGGTGGATCCGGAAGTACCGATCGAGGAGACCGTCGGCGCCATGACCGAACTGATCGCCGCCGGCAAGGTCCGCCACATCGGCCTGTCCGAGGCGGCCGCGGCGACGATCCGTCGCGCCCACGCCGTGCACCCGCTGACCGCGGTCCAGATGGAGTATTCGCTCTGGACGCGTGGTATCGAGACCGACATCCTGCCGCTCGCGCGCGAGCTCGGTATCGGCATCGTGCCCTACAGCCCACTCGGGCGAGGTTTCCTGTCGGGACAGATCACGTCGCCGGACGACCTTGGCGAGAACGACTGGCGCCGCGACAACCCACGCTTCCAGGGCGAGAATTTCGAGCGCAACCTGGAGTTGGTCAACCAGGTCACCGCACTCGCGCATGAGCGCAACGCTACGCCGGCGCAGATCGCCCTCGCCTGGGTGCTTCAACAGGGCAACGACATCGTTCCCATCCCGGGCACAACGCGCGCCGAACGTCTCGACGAGAACATCGCCGCGCTCGACGTCGAGCTGGGCAGTGAAGATCTCCAGCGCCTTGATGCGATCTTCGGCCCGGAGGCGGTCGCGGGCGAGCGCTACACCGAGGCGATGATGCGGCTGGTGCGGAACTGAAGCCGACCGGCGGCGCGGTCACAAACCGGGGTTGCTGCCTTATAATGCGGGCCGCTGCAGCCACCCACGGATTCTCCCCGAGGGGCGGCGCCCGGGCGGCATCACCGACGGGAACCGGGCACCCCCCGCAACCGGCAAAACGCGAGCCGATCGCGCACGCACCACGCTTATGGTTCCCGTTCGCCGGGTCCCACCGATTCGGCACTGACCGGAGCGCAGGACATGAAATATCACAGCACGCGCGGTGACGGCACGAGTCATGGCTTCGCCGCCACCCTGCTCGCCGGCCTTGCCCCCGACGGCGGTCTGTTCGTGCCCGAGCGGATCGAGCCGCTCGCGGCGTCCACGCGGTCGGACTTCGTCGGTGCCGATTACGCCACCGTCGCGCGTGACATCATCGCCCGATTTGCCGCGCCGGACATTGAACCCGCCGCGGTCGCCGCGAGCGTCGACCGGGCACTCAGTGCATTCACCCATCCCGCAATCGCGCCACACAAACAGCTGGATCAGGACCGTTGGCTCCTGGAGCTGTTCCACGGGCCGACGCTGGCCTTCAAGGACTACGCCCTGCAGTTCGTCGGCGAGCTGATCGAGCAGCAGTTGAAGCGCGAGGGCCGGCACGCGACCGTCATCTGCGCCACCTCAGGCGACACGGGCGCCGCCGCCGCGGCCGCCTTCGCCGGGCGCGAGAACATCTCGGTCGTCGTACTGCACCCGGCAGGCCGGGTATCCGAGGTGCAGCGCCGCCAGATGACCACCCTGCCCCACGCCAACGTCGCCAACTTCGCGATCGACGGCGATTTCGACGACTGTCAGGCCATGGTCAAGGCGCTGTTCGTCGACCCGGAGGCGGCAGCGCTGAACCTGACGGCGGTCAACTCGATCAACTGGGCACGCATCACCTGCCAGGTGGCGTATTACATCTGGTCGTCCCTGCGCCTGGGCGGCGGCGGGCCGGTCAATTACATCGTCCCGACCGGCAACTTCGGCAACATCCTGGCCGCCGATGTCGCCCGCCGGCTCGGTTTCCCGGTCGGCCGCCTGGTCCTGTCCTCGAACGACAACGATGTTCTGCCGCGCTTTTTCGAGACCGGCCGCATGGAGCGGCGCGAGACCCGGCAGACGATCTCGCCGAGCATGGACATCCAGGTCTCCAGCAACTTCGAGCGCGCCCTCTGGTTCGCCGCGGAAGGCGACACGACGGCCGTCACCGAATGGCAGCGCGCGCTCACCGAGGACCGCGCGTTCGACGTCGACACCGAAACGCTTGGCCGCCTGCGCGAGCGCTTCTCCGCGGTGCGTTGCACCGAGGCCGAGGCGCTGGAAGAAATGGCCCGTACCTGGCGGGAAACCGGCGAGATGCTCTGCCCGCACACCGCCACGGCCGCACACGCAGCGCGCACGCTCGACCTCGAAGGCCCGGTCGTGGTCGCCGCGACCGCGCATCCGGCCAAGTTCCCGGACGCCTCTCGAAAGGCGACCGGACACGAGCCGCCGCGACCGGAACTGCTGGAAGCGGTCATGGAGGCCCCGGAACGCTACCGCCACCATGCGGCGGACGCGGGCGCATTGCGGGATCTGCTGTTGGAAGAAACCCAAGCCTGAGCGCTACCCCGTTCCCCCTGGGCGAGTCGTTGTTGGGCGTGGGAAGGCTTGATAAGAAAGGCGTTTCTCGCAGAGTCGCGGAGTCCGCGGGGAGAATAAAAGAGCGGACAACGCGGTTACGCCCAGGACCAGCGCGTTTTCCCGGGCCTTCCGGACCCATCGATCCGGCATGCATGCGTCGCTGAGCTTCCAATACCGAAGGCGCCCCGGCATCGGACGTTGGATCGAACGCTCGTCCGAGACGGTCAGCCCAGTGGAGCGAGGCCGATTCAGGATTCTCCGGCTCGACACACGGGTGCAATCGGTAATCACGTTCGCCATGGGCGTCTAATTGTCCAGCGATCAAGAATGTAGAGCGTCTCCGCCTAACCTTCGGCCGATTGCACGAGTTCCGCTTCTCGCACCACCTGGAAACGGGGGGATTACTCTTCGCCAAAGAATCTCGGGAATGGTCACCATCAATGAATTAAGAAATAGCTCCAGGTTCGCCGGCATGCAGATGGCGGAGCTGATCCCATTTCCGCCTGCATTCAAAGAAAACGGCCCCGACAATCATGCCGGGGCCGTGCGGATCACGAGACAACAAGGTGACAGTTAAAGATTCAGGGCGTCCCTGATAATCGCTTCACTGTCACCCGAGCCATCCATCCGGGTGATCCCGCCGGTTTGGTAAATCCCACTACGATCGAGCCACCGGCTGACCATATCCGGATTCTGACGAATCACTTTCTTGGCGGCAGCGAGCGGCTCCATGCCCTCATTCCGCACGTAGTTCATACCGAGACTTTGTTCTTCAACGGTCCATTCATAATTATCGAGGAACTGGCCTACGTTGGTACAGGCCCATGCGAAACCTTCCTGCGTGACGGTCTGCACAATGACTTCGCCCTTGTTAGGACCCCAGTATTTTGCGCCGTCGGACAGATATTTGATGTCGTAATTGATGTTCATTGGATGGGGGGACCATGCGAGGAACGCGATCCATTCCTTGTCGCCAGTCCGTTTTCCAACCTCGGCCAGCATTCCGGGTTCGCTTGATGGGACAAGCTCCCAGTCGCCGAGGCCGGCATAGTCGTCTTCAATCATTGCCTTGACGGTATCATTGCCGGTGCTTCCCGGATCGATGCCGTAAATTTCTCCGCCAAATTTATCACGGTGTTGATCAAGGTCTTCGATGCTGGTTACGCCGGCCTCATAGACGTAGGAAGGAACAGCGACCGTGTATGTCCCGCCGGTAAGGTTCGGCGAGACCATGTCGAGAGATCCCTTGATTCCAAACGGGCGGAACATCTGTCGCGCAGATGGGAACCACTGGGAGAGCATGGTGTCGATGTCGCCGCCTTCCATCGCCTTATAGCTGATCGCCAGGGACGCCGTGGTCGTCTCTGTTTCGTAATCGAGGTTTTCGAGTATCCACGTCGCCGCAGCGGTCTTGACTTTCACCCCAGTCCAGGACGGTTGTCCAAAGCGTACTGTGGAGCAGTCGTAATCCGCCGCGAGTTCTTCAGCGTCAGCAGAGTAAGCGATTGGAGAGATAGACAGGGTGAGAACGGCCGCTGTCGCAGCGTGCACGAGGTTCTTCATCTTGCGCCCCTATTTATTCGGATGTGTTCGTCGTTTTCATACACCTCTCGGCGTAAGCGCAGTGCGTTGTCGACGCCGGCCAAGGTGTCCGTATCTACGCTAAACAGGCGGTAATCAGGTGTCAACTGTCAACGGTTGACACCTCCCAAGCACGAGCAATAGCGTATCCAGCCTGGCTGTCCTGTCTGCTGCGGATACATCCAGCTTTGGAGCCCGCGCAGGAGACTTCAGGCTTCTCGGACTCGTTTGCGGTCGAGTTCGTCACTTTTGGCGCACATAAAAAGGGGAGTTCATGAAAATCGGCGTGATCGGGCTGGGCAATGTCGGTGGCAAGCTCGCGGGCAGTGTCCTGCGTAACGGGTTCGACCTGACCGTCCACGAACTGGATCGGGGAGCGGCCGCGGAGCTGCTCGAGGGCGGCGCGAAATGGGCCGATACGCCCGTGGAGCTGGCCCGGGGATCCGACATCGTGATCACCTGCCTGCCGTCTCCCGCCGCGAGCGCGTCGGTCATGGAGGGCGAGAATGGCGTGCTCGAGGGCCTGTCGGCCGGCAAAATCTGGATGGAGATGAGTACCACCGAGGAGGCGGAGATCGTGCGCCTCTCGGAGCGGGTCGCCGCGACCGGGGCGCTGGCGCTCGACTCGCCGGTTTCGGGCGGCTGTCACCGCGCCGCCACGGGCAACATCTCGATCTTCGTCGGCGGCGAACGCGAGGCCTTCGACCGCGCCTTCCCCGTGCTGCAGTGCATGGGGCGGCGCATCCTGCACACGGGGCCGGTCGGCAGCGCATCGGTACTGAAGGTGATCACCAACTATCTGGCCTCGGTGCACCTGGCCGCGCTCGGCGAGGCGTGGGTGGTCGCGAAGAAGGCGGGCATGGACATGGCCACGACCTATGAGGCGATCAAGGCGTCGTCGGGCAACTCGTTCGTCCACGAGACGGAGAGCCAGATCATCCTCAACGGCAGCTACGACATCAATTTCACGCTCGATCTCGTGCTCAAAGACATCGGCATCTTCGGTGGACTGGCCGAACGCAACGGGGTGTCGACCGAGGTCGCGCAGACCGTCCAGAAGCAGTTCATCGACGCGCAGGAGCGCTACGGCGACCGGGCGTGGTCGCCGATGGTGGTCCGCAAACTCGAGGACGACTGCGGCGTGAGCCTGCGGGCCCCGGGATTCCCCGCCGATCTGGTGGATGACGAGCCCGAGGAGCCGGGGCGCGAGGTGACGCCGTAAAGCCGCGGCGATCCGCGCGGGCAGTGCACAGGCAATCGGAGTAGGCAGATATATGAGTGGAATGAATCTGAGCGAGGCGGGCACATGGACCCGCGAGGACTGGACCGGCTTCGTGGGGCGGCTGGAGATCGATGGCCGCATGTTCGTTGACGGCGAACGGCGGGCCGCCGAATCCGGCGACACGATCGACTCGGTCAATCCCGCTGACGGAAAAAAGGTCGCGTCGATCGCCCGCGGCGGCCGAGCCGACATCGACCATGCCGTCCGGGCCGCCCGGAGGGCCCACGCCAATGGTGTCTGGGGTCGCAAATCACCGCGCGAGCGCGCGCGGATCATGTTCGACTGGGCGGACCGCATCGAAGCGGCCGCCTCCGAGTTCAGCGCGCTCGATACCATTGAGATGGGACGCCCCATCGCGGACATGGTCGAGTACGACATGCCCGAGGTCCTGACGACGATCCGGTTCTTCGCCGAGTCCATCGACAAGGTGACCGGCACGACGACCGCGACCGATGACAGCGTGCTCCACTACACGCTGCGTCAGCCCATCGGCGTGGTCGGGGCGATTTCGCCCTGGAACTACCCGTTGATGATGGCGATGTGGAAGATCGCGCCGGCGCTGGCGGCCGGCAACTGTGTCGTGCTCAAGCCCGCCGAAGAGGCCTCGCTGAGCGTGCTTCGCGCCGCGGACCTGTTGCGCGAGGCGGGCGGCCCCGCCGGGGCGCTGAACGTGATTTCGGGGGTTGGCGAGGAGGCCGGCAAGGCGCTCGGCGAACACGCGGATGTCGACAAGGTCAGTTTCACGGGCTCCGCGGCCGTGGGCAAGGAACTGCTGCGCGCGGCGGGCGACTCCAACATGAAGAAGCTCGCCCTGGAATGCGGGGGCAAAAGCCCGCAGCTGTTCTTCGCGGATCTGCCGGATCTCGATACCGCGGTCGATGCGGCGATCGACGGGATCTTCGTCAACATGGGCGAGGTCTGCAACGCGGGTTCGCGCCTGCTCGTCGAGCGCTCGATCTACGATCGGTTCATCGAGAAATTCCGCGAGCGGGCCGCCGGTCGCTATGTACCGGGCGATCCGCTCGACCCCGGGGTCCGCTGTGGCCCTCTCGTCGACCGCAGCGCGCGCGATCGCGTCGTCGGCATGATGGAGGGCGCGGAACACGAAGGGGCGAAGAAGATCTTCGGTGAGACGGCGAGCGAATCGCTCACCGGGGGCGCGTATGTGGAGCCGACGGCGTATGCGGACGTGCGCCCGGACATGACCATCGCGCGCGAAGAACTGTTCGCGCCCGTTGCCGCGATCATGCCCTTCGATTCCGAAGAGGAGGCCATCCGTATCGCGAACGACACGATCTACGGGCTGGCCGCCGGCGTATGGACCTCGGATTTAAGCCGGGGCCATCGCTGCGTCCGGGATCTCGAGGCCGGAACGATCTGGGTCAACACGTTCGATGACGGCGACATGACGCAGCCGTTCGGCGGCTGGAAACAGTCCGGCAACTCACGCGACAAGTGCTTCGAGAGCCTGTTGGAGTACACCCAGGGCAAATCGGCCTGGATTCAGTTGTGATGAGCCACAGCGCTGGCAGTGGTTATAATTGCTGCCAGCGTGGCCAAATTTCCGCTCGAAAGGACTGGTGGGCCGCGTGACTTGACGGCGAAGCCCTAAAGGCAACCGATGACAATTTACGAGCGAGAAAAGCCCAGCCGAGAAAGCCTGGAAGAACAGGCAACATCAATCCTCCGGCGGCGGATTGTTGAAGGAAACATCAAGGTCGGTGAGCGACTGCTTGAGAGCGAGGCGGCCGCCGAGTTTGGCATCTCGCGAGGCACGGTCCGTGTAGCACTCCGACGGTTAATCGATGAAGGCCTCGTTTGCCACGTACCCTACTCCGGGTATCGGGTCTACGAATTCAGTGCGCATGACATCTGGGAGATAGGGACCCTAAGAAGCACGCTTGAAGGTTTGGGGGCCAGACTGGCGGCCGAGAATCTTACCGAGGACGGCGTAATAAGGTTGGGCGAGGCTTTCGACCGGATCCTTGAGGCGGCGGCGCGCGACGAACACGGTACAGCGAGTCGTCTGGATTTTGAGCTTCATGCGTTAATAATGAACGGATCCGGGAATTCTCGACTGATCGAACACTATAACCGTGTTGCAAACCAGTTTCGGATGTATATCTCGATGTCTAATCAGCGTGTATCCGCGCAGGTAATCGCTGAATCGCATAGAGCCCTCATCAAAGCGATTCGCGATGGCAACGGGACGCTGGCTGAATCGCTGGTGCGGGAGAATATTCGCTTTCATGAACCAAAGTGATGATGGATTACGCCGATTCATTGGTAGTCCCAGTCCCCGCGGGCAGTTTCGACGCCCCCACCGATATTCACACGTGGCCTTCGTCTCGAAGCCGTTTCAGGGCTTGCGCTGCGCAATCCTCGACATTCCGCTCTAAATCTACGTATCGCATAAATCGGACGGACTGGCCGTCCACTACAAGGGAGTATTCCGCCGGCTCGTCCGCGCGCCGCTCGATATGCCCAAGCTGCGCAAGAGCGTTAATCGACCCAAAAACCACTGAGGTCAAGGATTCGGGAATGTGCTGGTTACTCTCGGAAATCCAAGAGTTGCACCGGCCAATGGACATCAAGGCGGATTCCAGGCGCTGATGTGCTCTCCTACCTGCATGACGTCCAATTTGCGGCCCAGAAAACCGGCGGCCAGGAATAGGTAGCGGTCGACGGGAAAAGGACCTGCTGGTGCCCTGTGATTTATTGGAGAACGGGGCGCCCCCGCGTGACCATTACAGAGGAGACGTGCAATGGCTTCGTAATCGGCAGCCAGGCGGTCGAGGCCGTTAGCTGTAGGCTACTCCGGGAATGGATCTCGCGATTCGAAGTGGCAGGAGACCGGACTTGGCACCATTCGCCTTGTGGCGCATCCGCCGATGGCTCGGACGTTGGGGGAGAAGCGCTCCGAACCCCACAACGGATGACAGACAAGGAAAATGGTGGCCAGGGACAGAATCGAACTGCCGACACCGCGATTTTCAGTCGCGTGCTCTACCGACTGAGCTACCTGGCCATTGAGGCGGGTTCCGGGTAACGGCCCGGTCCGAAGGCGCGTATTACACCGGCCGCGCGCGGCGGCGTCAACCCGCATGCGAGTTGATTCCGGGTAAATCGGCCGTGTGCGGCGCTCCACCGAGGCGATCCGCGAGGCGGCGGATGGGCGCGGGCAGGCCGCCGGGCGCGTCATCGGGCAGGTACCAGCCGTAATCCGCACCCTCGCGGACCGGATCCACGCCCCCGTGGAGATGGACCCGCCGCGGATGGATGCGCAGGCGGAAATGCGTGAACGTGTGCTCGACGGGCGCGAGCGGCTCGATCTCGACGTCGCCGAGTCGGGCGGCGACCCAGGCCTCCAGTTCCGCTTCGGCGTTGAACTCCGGCAGTGACCAGAGCCCGCCCCAGATGCCGCTGGGCGGGCGCCGCTCGAGCAGGATCGCGCCGTCATCGCCCCGCTGGATCACGAGCGCGACGGTCTCGCGCTGCGGAATTTCGCGTTTCGGTTTCGCGGCCGGGATTTCGGCGGTGCGACCCTCGTTCCGGGCGCTGCAGTCGGCCGCGACCGGACAGGCGTCGCACACCGGTCGGCGCAGACACACCATGGCCCCCAGGTCCATCATCGCCTGGTTGTAGGCCGCCGTGCGCTCCCCGGGTGTCCGGTCCTCGGCGACCGCCCAGAGCGCACGCTGCACCGGGGCCCGCCCGGGCCAGCCCTCGATGCCTGCGTGACGCGCGAGGACGCGTTTGACGTTGCCATCGAGGATGGCGTGATGGCGGCCGTGGCCCAGGCTGAGGATGGCGCCGGCGGTGGACCGGCCGATGCCCGGGAGCGCGTTCAGGGCCTCCGGGTCCTCCGGCACCTCGCCACCGTGTTCCGCGACCATGGCGCGCGCGGCGCGGTGGAGATTGCGGGCGCGGGCGTAGTAGCCGAGCCCGGACCACAGACCCAGCACCTCGTCGATATCCGCCGCGGCGAGGCTCGCGACGTCCGGGAAGCGCTGCATGAAGCGGTCGAAATAACCGCGCACCGTCTCGACGCGGGTCTGCTGGAGCATGATCTCGGAGATCCAGACGCGATACGGCGTCGCCGGGCACTGCCACGGCAGGTCATGGCGTCCGTGACGGTCGTACCACTCCAGCACGCGCCGGGCGAAATCCGCGCCGGGGTCTGCTGCGGCCGTTATGGCGTCGTCGGTCATGCTGGTCCCCGTTTGATCGCCTGGTCGCGGCGTCGGCAGTGTAACGCCCCGCATGCGCCACAGGCACTGCGGCCCTTGCCTTTCGCGCAAGCAGGTTTAGAGTGATGCGCTGCACGCACGGAGCAACCTCATGCCCACGAAGTTTTCCCGCCTGCGCCGGCTACCGGTCACGATCGGCCGTGGCCTTGCCAATGCTTTCAACCCGATGGTCTGGCGCCGACGCGGCCTGATTGCCGGCGGTGGCACCGCGCTGCTCGCGCTGGTGATCGTAACCCTGGTCGTCGGTTGGTGGTGGAGCGATCCACCGGACACCTTCGATCCGTCCCGCCAGACCGAGATGACCGCAGAACGCCATGGCGAGGAGATCGTTACCGGTTACACGACCACCGTGACGCTGATCCACGCGGTCGATGTCATGCTGCATAAACCGGGCGGTTACCTCTTCAACGACGTCATGCCGCCCGGCGTGCTGCTCGACAACGTACCGAGTTGGGAGTACGGCGCCGTGATCCAGATGCGCGACCTCGCGCGCTCGCTGCGCAACGACATGAGCCGTTCGCAGTCGCAGTCGCGGGAGAACGAGGAACTCTCACAGGCCGAGCCGCGGCTCAACTTCAACGCCAATTCGTGGATATTCCCCTCGACGGAGAGCGAGTACGAGGACGCGCTGGGGTACCTGCGCACGTATCGCAGCCGACTCGCATCCGGCGATGCCAACTTCTACGCCAGGGCAGACAACCTCCGCGGCTACCTCGAGACGGTGGGCCAGCGGCTTGGCGGCATCGTGCAGCGGCTCTCGGCCAGCGTCGGCGAATGGCGGGTGAATACCGATCTTGCCAATGACCGGGCGGCGACGTCCGCGCAGACGCCGGCCCGCGAAATCCGCGACGAGACGCCCTGGCTCCAGATCGACAACGAGTTTTATTACGCCCGCGGCGCGACCTGGGCGCACTACCACTTCCTGAAGGCGGTCCGGCAGGACTTCAGCAGCGTGCTGGCGGACAAGAACGCCGAGGCGACGATGGACCAGCTCATCCGTTCGCTGGAAGCGGCCCAGCGACCGATCATGAGCCCGATCGTGCTCAACGGGAACGGTTTCGGTTTCTTCGCCAACCACTCGCTCGTGATGGCGTCGTATGTCTCGCGGGCGAACGCGGCACTGATCGACCTGCGGCGGTTGCTGGAACAGGGCTGAGTGGGCTCGACAACCGCCGTGCAAGTGGGGTTCTCGCCAAGGCGCGGAGGGCGCCAAGGGACGCGAAGACCGAAACTGAGTGTTGGCCCTGCTCTGTAGGAGCGAGCTTGCTCGCGATGGCGCCCGCACGGTAACCGGATTGCCATAAAGGCCAACGACTCGGCCAATCGGTTTCGGCTATACCTCGTTAGCCTCGATCGGCGGTGGGCGCACGATCGCGAGCAAGCTCGCTCCTACAGTGTTGTCGTCTTGTTCGGGCGCCTTGGCGAGAACCCTGACGCGCTCTAAGCCAGTACCACACCTCCCTGCAGCCGATCAGGCGGGATCCTCACGCCGCCAGTCGCCGGACTTGCCGCCGCTTTTCTCGAGCAGCCGGATGGCGTCGATCATCATGCCGCGATCGGCGGATTTGCACATGTCGTAGATCGTCAGCAGGGCGATCTGGACGGCGGTCATCGCTTCCATCTCGACGCCGGTGCGGTCGGTGGTCTGCGCGGTCGCCCGGCAGGTGATCGCCGAATCCTCGGACTCCAGCTCGAACTCGACCTCGACGCTCGTCAGCGCGATCGGGTGGCACAGCGGGATCAGTTCGGACGTGCGCTTGGCTCCCATGATGCCTGCGATCCGCGCGACGCCGAGGACATCGCCCTTGGCCTGCTCGCCCGACTCGATCCGTTCGAGTGTCGCCGCCTCCATGTGGATCCGCCCGGCGGCGACCGCGACCCGCCGGGTCGCGTCCTTGCCACCGACGTCGACGACGTGGGCCTCGCCGCGGCGATTGAAATGGGTGAATTCGCTCATGCATGGGGCTCCGGAGGGGCGTATCCGATGGCGGCATCTTGCGCGCACCATGGCCGCCTGCGACAGTAGGCTGATTGTATCTGTCGAGCCTACAGGGGCGGTATAGCGATGCAGGTTACCGTGAAGACATTCGCCCATCTGCGTGACCGCCTCGGCTTCGCGGAGCAGGCGGCCGAGGTCCCGGACGATGCGCGCGTACTCGACGTCTGGCAGACGGTCACTGATGGCAGCGAGATGCCGCGCAATGTGCTCGCGGCCGTCAATCTCGACTACGCGGCGGCCGATACGCGCGTGCACGACGGCGACGAGGTCGCGTTCTTTCCGCCCGTGACCGGAGGCTGACGCCGTGACGGTGGAACTGCGTACGGAGGCATTCGAGCCCTGGCGGGAACTCGCCGATGCGCCGGATGGCGGACTCGAGGCCGGCGCGTACGGCGCGACCTGCGCATTCGCCGGGACGATGCGCGATTTCAACGAGGGCGACGCCGTCAGCCGGATGGTGCTGGAATATTACCCGGGCATGACCGAGCGGCAGCTCGAAGCGATCATCGACGCGGAGCGCACTGCCCATGACCTGCTTGCCGCGCGCGTGATCCATCGGGTTGGGCCGATCGAACCGGGTGAGCCGATCGTGCTGGTCGCAGTGTGGTCGGCCCATAGGCGGGAGGCGTTCGAGGGCGGGCGCGCGATCATGGAAGCGCTGAAGTCGCGTGCCCCTTTCTGGAAACACGAACAGACCAAGTCCGGCGGGCGCTGGGTGGAGCACAACACGAAGGGCTGAGACGCCACTCCGCCCCGTCTCCGGATATTCCTTCTCCGGGATGCCGGGCAGGCCATGCGGCCTGCCCTTTCCCTCCGCGGCATCAACTGCCGACTTCGATCCGACGCGGCTGTACCGACTGCTTCTTCGGGATGACGACCTCGAGCACGCCCTGATTGCAACGTGCGTTGATCCCTTCCGGGTCGGCCTCGTCGGGCAGCGCGAAACGACGGTAGAAGCTGCCATGGATGCGTTCGACGCGCTTGTACTCGCCGCCCTCGCTGACGTCCTCCAGCTTGCGCTCCCCGCGGATACTCAGCACACCACCTTCCATCGTGATGTCGATGTCGTCGCGGTTGACACCGGGAAGATCGGCGTGGAGCACGAACCGGTCTTTCTCTTCCTTGATATCGACGACGGGTACCCAGTCGCTGGTTACGACACTGGAGTTCTCCCCGAGCAGACGGTTCATTTCCTGATGGAACTGACTCCATGGGTTACGGTTTTCGTAGCGGGTCAGAGCCATTTTCGTTTCCTCCTGTTGATACGGTGGTTCCGTATCCGATATCTGGGGTATCCCGCTGACGCTTTCAACGGTCTGGCGCCGAAAGAACTGCAGCCCACTTGCGACATATCATGACCGGGCTGGAACCGACCGGACGCCTCCTTTCGGCCGGCCTGCGCAGCCACTGGTAGAATGCGGGACACCTCCCGACCGGTCTTCGCCATGGGAAGACGGCAGAGATGGCTGACTTGCTGGTTGCCGCTTGCGGCCGCGCTGCTCACGGCCTGCCAGCAGCCGGAACCGACCCGGTTCGAGCCGCCGCGCGTGCTCGAGGGGTCGCCGTACGTGGAGACCGGGGATTTCGCCGGAATCCAGGAGCACGGCCTGTTGCGCCTGCTCATGGTCCGGCGCCCGGACGCGGTCACGCACCTCCCCCGGGCGGGCTCACCGGTGAACACACAGCTGCGCGCCGCCGCCCGCTTCGCGCGCTCGGTCGGACTTGAGCCGGTCGTGGTCCTCGTCGACCACTTCGACCAGTTGATCCCCGCGCTGAACGAAGGCCGCGGGGATCTGATCGTGGCGAATCTGCCGATCAACGAACGCCACCGCGAGGACATCGGCTTTACGGTCGCGCTTGACCGCAGCCGCCAGATGCTGGTCGCGCGTGAAGACGATCCGATCGAGACGCCGACGGACCTCGACGGGCGCGCCATTACCGTGGGTTTCGATTCCCGGTTCTGGCATGCCGCACGGCGGCTGCAGGATCAGCATCCGGGACTGGAACTCCACAGCCTGCCCGCCCTCTCCGCGCAGCGTAAGCTGGATCGCCTGGCCGCCGGCGACATCGATCTGACCATTGTCGACGGCAATTCGCTCAAGGTCGCGCTCCGCTACCGCGAGAGCATCCGTGGCGTCTTCCCGGTCTCGGCGGAAACCGGCATCGCCTGGGGCGTGCGGCAGGACGCTGAAGAACTCAAGGCGGTCCTGGATCGCTTCATCACCCAGCGCAAACTGGCTGAATTCGACCAGCGGCTGCGCACCGGTGACCTGCCGGTGATCAAGCAGGAGCGCACGCTGCGCGTCGCCACGCGCAACAGCGCGGCGAACTACTTCGTCTGGCGCGGCCAGCTGCTGGGCTTCGAATACGAGTTGGCGAAGCGGTTCGCCGATGAGCTCGGGGTACGGCTGGAGATCGTCGTCGCGGACCCCGAGGAATCGCTGCTCGAACTCGTGCGCTCTGGCCGGGCCGACATGGCCGCCGCCTTCCTTACCCCCCGTAGTGGCCGCAACGGGGACATCGCCTGGTCACGGCCCTACCATTTCGCGGTGAAGCGCGTGGTCACGGATGTCGCGGATTCCCCGATCAAGGCGATCGGGGATCTGTCCGGCCGCCGCATCCACGTGCCGCGGGACAGCGATGCCCGGGAGACGGCCGAACGCCTGCGTGACCAAGAGGGCATCGATCTGCAGGTGGAGGTACTGCCCGCCGGGACGACACCGGAGGCCGCCATCCGGGGCGTCGCGAACGGCGATTACGACCTGATCCTGGTCGACGACCATGTCGCCCGCAATGCCGCCGCGTGGCGAGAGAATGTCCAGTCGTACCTCGAGATCGGCGAGCCGATCCCACATCGCTGGGCGTTCCGGGAGGATAACGGTCAACTGCAGGCGGCGGCCGACCGTTTTCTCGGCCAGACCTACCGCAGCGAGTTCTACAACGTCGTGTATTCGAAGTACTTCCGCGACCACGATCGGATCCGCGAATTCCAGGCGCAGCGGATCGACCTCGGCAGCGGCCAGCAACTCTCACCGTGGGACGACATCATTCAGCGATACGCGAACCGCAAGGGTCTCGACTGGCGGCTGGTGGCGGCGCAGATCTTCCAGGAGAGCGGGTTCAATCCGAACGCCCGCTCGTGGGTCGGTGCCCAGGGGCTCATGCAGATCATGCCGGCCACCGCCCGCCAGGTCGGCGTAACCGGATCCATCCATGATCCGGAGGTCAACATCCGTGCCGGGATCAAGTATCTCGACTGGCTGCGCGACCGGTTCGAGGATGACCTGCGGGTGCAGGACCGCATGTGGTTCATGCTCGCAGCCTTCAACGCCGGGGTCGGCCACGTCCGCGACGCCCGGCGCCTGGCGGATCGCCTCGGCCTTGATCGCGACCGCTGGTTCGACAACGTCGAGCGCGCGATGCAGAAGCTGTCACAGCCGAAGTACTATCGGAACGCCCGCTTCGGGTATGTCCGCGGCCATGAACCGGTCCAGTACGTCCGGGCCATCCGCGAGCGCTATCAGGCCTACATCCTGTGGACCAACGACTGCTGGCCCAGTTGTCAGCCCAGTCCGCACCCGACCATCGCCGATTTCCGCAAAGCGGCGGTACCGTTCGGCCCGGGACCGGGTCATGGAGCTGTCACTTCCAGAGCAAACTGACCCCCACCCCGAACAGCAGAACGCCCAGCACCGTTCGCACGAGGGCTTCCGGCAACCGCAATCCCATGCGCGTGCCGATATACATACCCGGGATCGCCCCAATGACGAGGCTGAATACATAACCGGGATTGACGTTACCGAGCCACAGGTGCCCGAACGCCGCGGTCGCGGTGAGCGGCACGGCGTAGGCGAGATCGGTCCCGACCACGCGCGCCGACGACCAGCGCGGATACAGCAGCAGCAGGAGCGCGGTACCGATCGCTCCGGATCCGACCGATGAAAGCGTAACCAGCGTGCCCAGCACGACCCCGGCGAGCACGGTGAGTCCCGTGCGACCCCGGATTTCCGGCAGATCGGTTCGCACCCCCTGAAGCCAGTGCTGCCCCAGCACGGTCAGGGAAGTGAGCACCAGGCTGACGGCCAGCAACCGGGTGATGATCGTCCCGAACAGCTCCGTTTCGAGCGCGAATGCCTTCATCGACAGGATCACGATGGCCGCCGCCGGGAGGCTTCCGCACATGAGCAGGACCGCCGTGCGCCAATCGATCGAGCGGGCCTTGTGGCGAAGCCAGACACCGAGGCTCTTGGCAATGGCGGCGTAGGCGAGATCCGTGCCCACCGCCACGGCGGGCGGGATGCCGTAGAACAGCAGGAACGGCGTCATCAGGGAACCGCCGCCCACACCGGTCAGACCGACCAGCGCGCCGACGCCCAGACCCGCCATGGCGAGTATCCAGTCCATTTCTTCCCTCTTCGGGTTGGCGCCACGCACCGGTCCAACGACGGGCGCGTCAGGATAGGGGAGCAGCGGTAGATTGAAAACCGGCGAACTCGCGGCGTACTATAACTTTTCGTTATTACCCGTCGGCTTCACGCGACAATAGATCCTGCGGAGCGAGCCATGACCCTGCGCCAACTGCGCTACATCGCCGCCGTCGCGCGCTACGGCCTCAACGTATCGGCCACCGCGGAGCACCTGTTCACCTCGCAGCCGGGCGTATCGAAACAGATCCGCCTGCTGGAGGACGAACTGGGCGTCGAGATCTTCGAACGCACCGGCCGCCAGCTGACCCGGGTCACCCCGGCCGGCGAGGCGATCATCGAACTCGCCAACCAGATCCTGCACGACACGGAGAATATCGAGCAGGTGGCCCAGGAGTTCCGCGATCCGCAGGCCGGCAGCCTATCGATCGCCACCACGCATACCCAGGCGCGCTACGCCCTGCCGCCCGTCATCGCGCGCTTCACCGAGGCGTACCCGCGCGTGGCCCTGCACATGAACCAGGGGACACCGACCCAGATCGCCGAGATGGCGGCCGCCGGCGTCGTCGACTTCGCCATCGCGACCGAGGCGATGGAGCATTTCGAGGACCTGGTGATGATGCCGTGCTACCACTGGGATCGCGCGATCATCGTCCGCCATGATCACCCGCTGGCGCAGAAGGAGACCCTGACGCTCGCGGACGTGGCGGCCGAACCATTGATCACCTATGTATTCGGCTTTACCGGTCGCTCACGCCTCGATCGCGCCTTCAACGCCGCCGGGCTGACGCCGAACGTGGTCCTGACGGCCACGGATGCGGATGTCATCAAGACCTACGTCCGGCTGGGCCTCGGCATCGGGATTATGGCGAACATGGCCTACGAACCGGAGGTCGACAGCGATCTGGTGAAACTTGATGCCAGCCACCTCGTCGAATCCAGCACCACCCGCATCGGCTTCCGCCGCAACACCCGTCTGCGCGGCTACATGTACGCCTTCATCGAGACCTTCGCGCCCCACCTCACCCGCGAAGTGGTCGACGCCGCCCTCGAGGCCGAAACCCAGGCGGAACGCGACGAGCTGTTCGAAGACATCACGCTGCCGCGATATTGAGGTCGAATTCGCCTCACGCGGAGCCGCGGAGCACGCAGAGAAAATCGAAAATCGAGTCAACGGTGCTGTAGGAGCGGCCTTGGCCGCGAACCGCCTTGCCGTTGACACGGCGCCCCGCCCGGTCCTGCCGCGCCTGAGTCAATCGCGATCGGGGGAGGACTCGGCAGACCGGTTCGCGAGCAAGCTCGCTCCTAAAGGTTCTATCCCTTCCTTTCTCTTTACTTGGCGCGCTTGGCGTCTTGGCGAGACACCGGTTTTTTCTTTGCGCCCTCCGCGCCTCCGCGTGAGGCCGCCTTTGACTTCACCCGGTACAAGTAACAGGCATAAAAAAAGCCCCGCCGATTGGCGGGGCTTTTTTCACTTCCGGGTGGCCTCTTCAGGCCGCTCGGAAAGGGATTCAGACGGGGCGAACGTTCGCCGCCGCGAGGCCCTTCTGCGTCGTGGTGGTTTCGAACTCGACCTGCTGGCCTTCGGTCAGGCTACGGAAGCCGTCGCCCGCGATGGCGCTGAAATGGACGAATACGTCCTTGCTGCCGTCTTCGGGCTGAATGAAACCAAAGCCTTTCGCGTCATCAAACCACTTCACTGTACCAGTCGACATGGGGTCATCTCCTCGATGGTTGGGTCGGGACTGTTGTTGCAGGTCGTTCTGAGAACCAACCGGAGACTGCCATGCGGTACTGCCGGGGACCTTCGAACCTCACTGCGAGGTCGATGATGCACACTCTGCGGGCCGTAGTCCACCCTTTTTTGCGAATTGTGCCCCGATTCCGGGCTTCGCCGGACTGCTACGGGAGACGCCGGAAGCCAATTCGCGTTACAATGTCCGGTTTTGCGGGCCGACCGTATCGTCGTCCCGGTCCCAACGGTCCAGAAGCCCATGATCGAGAAACTGCGCAACATCGCCATTATCGCCCACGTCGACCACGGCAAGACCACCCTGGTCGACCGCCTCCTGCAGGAATCCGGCACCCTTTCCGCGCGCGACGCCGGCGCCGAGCGGGTCATGGATTCCAATGATCTCGAGCGCGAGCGCGGCATCACGATCCTGTCGAAGAACACCGCGATCGACTGGAACGGCTACCGGATCAACATCCTCGACACCCCGGGCCACGCCGATTTCGGCGGCGAGGTGGAGCGGGTGCTGTCGATGGCGGATTGCTGCCTGCTGCTGGTCGACGCGGTCGATGGCCCCATGCCCCAGACCCGCTTCGTCACCCAGAAGGCCTTCGACCTCGGGCTCAAGCCGATCGTGGTCGTGAACAAGATCGACCGCCCCGGCGCGCGCCCGGACTGGGTGATCGAGAAGACCTTCGACCTCTTCGACAGCCTCGGCGCGACCGACGAGCAGCTCGATTTCCCCGTCGTCTATGCCTCGGCGCTGCACGGCTATGCCGGCCTTACGGACGACGTGCGCGAGGGCGACATGCAGCCGCTGTTCGAGACCATCGTCGAGCGCGTGCCGGCGCCGAATGTCGACCCGGACGGGCCTTTCCAGATCCAGGTCACGACGCTGGATTACTCCAGCTTCCTCGGCCAGATCGGCATCGGCCGCGTGCGCCGCGGCACCCTCAAGCCCAGCAGCCCGGTGAAGATCGTCGGCCGCACCGGCAGGCAGCGCAACGCGCGCGTGCTCAAGATCCTCGGCTTCCAGGGCCTGGACCGCATCGAGGTCGACAGCGCCGAGGCCGGCGACATCGTCGCCCTGACCGGCATGGACGGGCTCGATATCTCGGACACGATCTGCGACCCGAACCACCCCGAGGCGCTGCCGCTGCTGACGGTGGACGAGCCGACCGTGAACATGACCTTCGAGGTCAACAAATCGCCGCTGGCCGGGCGCGAGGGGAAATACCTCACCAGCCGCCAGATCCGCGAGCGCCTCGACCGCGAGCTGAAATCGAACGTCGCCCTGCGGGTCGAGGACACCGACGACCCGGACAAGTTCAAGGTCTCGGGCCGTGGCCTGCTGCACCTGTCGGTGCTGCTCGAGACCATGCGCCGCGAGGGCTACGAGATCGCGGTCTCGCGCCCGTCGGTGATCCTGCGCGAAGTCGATGGCGAGAAGCATGAGCCGTACGAACACCTGGTCGCCGATATCGACGCCGAGCACCAGGGCAGTGTGATCGAGCGCCTGAACGAGCGTCGCGGCACGCTGAAGGACATGCAGCCGGACGAGACCGGCCGCGTGCGCCTCGAATACGAGATCCCGGCGCGCGGACTGATCGGGTTCCGCAGCGAGTTCATGAGCATCACCTCGGGCACGGGCATCCTCACGCACGTGTTCGACCACTACGGCCCGATGGGCGCGCAGGACATCGGCCAGCGGCGCAACGGGGTCATGATCTCGCAGGAGAACGGCAAGGCCGTGGCCTATGCCATCTTCAACCTGCAGAACCGCGGCAGCATGTTCGTCGGCCACAACGACGAGGTCTACGAGGGCATGGTCATCGGCATTCATTCGCGCGACAACGACCTGACCGTGAATCCGCTCAAGGCCAAGGAACTGACCAACGTGCGCGCGGCCGGCTCCGACGAGAACGTGGTCCTGACCACGCCGCTGAAGCTGGATCTGGAACAGGCGCTCGAGTTCATCAACAATGACGAACTGGTCGAGATCACCCCGAAGGCCGTGCGCGTGCGCAAGCGCTGGCTGAAGGAACACGAGCGCAAAAAGGCGAGCCGCGCGGCGACCGCCTGACCGCGTGTGGCCCGGCGGGCCAGGACAGGGAGCACGAGGACGTGAGTTCACCGGTTGAAGACCGCAGCGCCCCGCTCGGGCGAAGAATCGCTGCGGGCCTGATCGACGCGGCGGCGATCGCCGTCATTGCGCTGCTGGTCCTGCTGGCCTCCGGCCAGGCACTGGCGGCGGCAGCGACGCCGGGCACCCTGGTCCTGACCGCCGCGATCGCGATGTTCTACCGGATCTTCACCGAGGGCACCGCCCGCATGGCCACGCCGGGCAAGCGGCTGCTCGGTCTGCGGCTGCGTCCGCCCGAGGGCGGACGCCTCGATTTCACCGTGGCCGCGCTGCGCGGCTGGCCATGGTGGCTCACCGGCGCGCTCGCGGGCATCGATCCGCAACTCGTACCGGCCGGCGCACTGTTGTCGCTGGCCGCCCTCGTCCCCATCGTCTTCAGTAACGACCGGCGCGGCCTGCATGACCGCATGGCCGGCACCCGGGTCATCCTGGCCGGAAGACGGGAGGAGGAAGCGACGACGCCATGACGGAAACGGAACTGCGGCTCGAGCGCTGGCACGGCAGTGGCATCGCCGAGCGCATGGACGAACTCGCGGATCTGCGCATGACCGTCTTCCGCGAGTGGCCGTATCTCTACGACGGCGACATCGACTACGAGCGGCGTTACCTGCAGTACTACGTCGACAGTCCGCGCGCGTTCGCCCTGCTGGTATTCGACGGTGAGCGCCCGATCGGCGCGACCACGGCGATGCCGCTGGCCGATGAGGCCGAGGCGATGAAGGAACCGTTCCGCACCGCCGGCTTCGATATCAACCGGATCTACTACAACGCCGAATCGGTACTGCTGCCCGCGTACCGCGGGCGCGGTCTCTACCGGACGTTTTTCCGCGAGCGCGAGACCCTGGCGCGCAGCTATGGCGACTACGACTGGATCACCCACTGCGCGGTGCAGCGCCCGGATGACCACCCGATGCGCCCGCAGGACGCGCGCCCGCTGGACGATGTCTGGCGGCACTTCGGCTACGAACGCCGCCCGGACCTCATGGCCAGCTTCCCGTGGCGCGACATCGGCGACACCGAGGAGACGGATAAGCCGTTGCTCTTCTGGCTGAAAGCCCTTTGAGGCCGCCCAACCGGATACCGAACAGGTTATCGCCAAGGCGCGAAGCGCGCCAGGGGACGCAAAGGAAGGATAGAACCTGCAGGAGCGGGCTTGCCCGCGAACCGGCATCCCGTCCACCCATGACTGAATCACTCGATGCGCCGACGATCCCTGGAACCGGTGAAACACGAGCCGTGTCGCGGCCGTAACGGCGAGGACCGGAAGGCCGCCCCAGAAAGCGGTTCGCGGCCAAGGCCGCTCCTACGGTGCGCCCGACGCCCCGGCGACAACTCTTACCGACTACTGACCGCACCCGACCGATATGACCGACAAACCCCGCATCGCGATCGCCTACTGTCCGCGTTGCCGCTGGCTGCTGCGCTCGGCATGGCTGGCGCAGGAACTGTTGTCGAGTTTCGAGGACGACCTCGCGGAGGTCGCACTCGCGCCGGCGGGCAAGGGCGTATTCGAGATCACCGCCGACAACGGCACCGTACTCTGGTCCCGCGCAGCCGAGGGCCGCTTCCCCGAGGCCAAGGAACTCAAGCAACGCCTCCGCGACGCCTTCTGGCCGAACCGAGATCTCGGCCACAGCGACCGCCCTCGCAACTAGGCACGCCGTCACCAGCCCTTGGCCCTTGGCCCTTGGCCCTTGGCCCTTGGCCCGTGGCCCTCAGCCCTCGCTCGCCTCGAGCGTAATGCCCGCCTCCACCGGCCAGGTATCCAGCTTGGTCAGCACCTCCATCGGGCGGGGCGGATGGCTGTAGCCCTGACGCTGAAAGAACGCCCGGGCATCCCGGAAGCCGAGCGCGAAGACCGGCACGCCGGGCCACTCGGATTCGATGGCCTCCAGCAGCGCGGCGCCGACACCGTTGCCACGGGCACACGGATGCACGACCAGTTCACCGATGAAGGTGGCGAAAACGCCATCGCTGAACGCGCACAGATAGCCCACCAGCATTCCGGCTTCATCACGGACGTGACCGACGAAATGGTAAGCCTGCAGGGCGGCGGTAACGCTTACGGCGGCATAATCGCTGGGCTCGCCCCAGTGGACGGCCGCCATCAATTCGGCGTACTCATCGGGGCTGAACGAGCGGTCGGTTTCTACGTGGATCACGCGGGTCATGATGCAACTCCCTTGCGGCAGGACTGGCCCATCCGGGGCCGATGCCATCATTATGGCGCAAGGATTGTCCGAGTTCGAGCCGCGACGTGGAAGCTGCAATCGATAATGTGCGGGCACCGGGTGGCGGGCGGATCGGCCTGAGCGCCTGTCCCGGGATCGGGGCGGCGCTGGGCGGCGGGAGCCATGAGGGGGCGCTCGCTGCCGATCTCGCCGGGATCGTCGGCTGGCGCGCCCGGGCGCTTGTCACGCTGGTCGAGCCGTTCGAGCTGACCCTGCTGGGCGTCGATGGGCTGGGCGAGCGCGCCATGGCCCGGGGGCTCGCGTGGTGGCATCTGCCCGTGATCGACGGTACGGCCCCCGGCTCGGCATTCGAGCCCCGCTGGGCCGAGGCCGGGCCTGCGCTGCATCGCTGCCTCGATGTCGACGAACGGGTGGTGATCCACTGTCATGCGGGCATGGGCCGCTCGGGCGCGGTCGCCGCCCGGTTACTGGTGGAACGCGGTATGCCGCCGGAACAGGCGATCATCACGGTCCGCCGCGCCCGCCCCGGTGCGATCGAGAACGACGAACAGGTGCGGTGGGTACTGGCGTGCAATCCGCGTTGAAACCGCACCGACGGGGCTGCATGCTGCGAGGATCATGTCCGATTATTTCCAGCACCCCAATCGCGCCGGCACATTCCCTCCGGTCATACAGGCGCTGCTGATCGGCAACTGCGTGGTCTTCCTGCTCCAGGGACTGGGTGGCGCTCAGACGTTGATCGAGACGTTTGCGCTGTGGCCGCTCAACACCCCGCGGTACGTCGACGCCCCCATCGGGTTGCAACAGGTCCCCCAGTTCGAGATCTGGCAGCTGGTCACCTACGCCTTCCTGCACGGCAATCTGCTGCATCTGTTTTTCAACATGTTCGCGCTGTGGATGTTCGGCACCCTGATCGAACTCGACTGGGGCTCGCGCCGCTTCCTGACCTATTATTTCGGCTGCGTGATCGGCGCGGCACTCGTACAGCTGATTGTCGCCTCCAGCGGCGGGGGCGACATCTACCCCACGGTGGGGGCATCCGGTGGGGTGTTCGGCATCCTGCTCGCGTTCGGTCTGCGCTTCCCGAACCAGTACATCCTGCTGCTGATCCCCCCGATCCCGATCAAGGCGAAATGGTTCGTGATCCTCTACGGCGCGCTTGAACTCTATCTGGGCATTACCGGCACCCAGGCCGGCGTGGCACACTTTGCTCACCTCGGCGGCATGGCGGCCGGGCTGATCATGATCCTCTACTGGCGCGGCAAGCTGCCGATGCAACCGCGCGACCGGATGCGCTGACATGACTGACGATCCACTCGACGTGTTCCGTCCCGATCTGCTCGCCAATCACACCGTATTCGTCACCGGCGGCGGCAGCGGCATCAATCTGGGCGTCGCGGTGGCGTTCGCGCGCCTGGGCGCGGCCGTCGGTCTCTGCGGGCGCAATGAACAGCGTCTCGCAGACGCGGCACAGCGACTGAAACAGGCCGGCGCCAGGGCCGTGTCGACGACGCCGGCGGATGTGCGTGAACCGGAGGCGGTCGAGGCGGCACTGGCCGCGGCGCGGGACGCCCTCGGCGATCTCGATACGCTGGTCTGTGGCGCCGCCGGCAATTTCGCGGCCGCCGCCGAGGAACTGACGCCGAACGGTTTCCGCTCGGTGGTCGATATCGACCTCAACGGCAGCTTCCACGCCTGCCGCGCCGCCTTCGATCAGCTGCGCACGACCGACGGCTCGATCATCATGATCTCGGCACCCCAGGCGGCCGCCCCCTATGCCGGACAGGCGCACGTCGGTGCCGCGAAGGCAGGCGTGGAGCAGTTGATGCGCACGCTCGCGCTCGAATGGGGTCGATACGGCATCCGGGCCAACTCGATCGTGCCCGGGCCGGTATCCGACACCGAGGGCGTGCGCCGGCTGCTGCCGGGCGAGGCCGCGGACCGGGCGGCCCGCATCGTACCCCTCGGGCGGCTCGGCCAGACCACGGATATCGGGGCGGCCGCGGTCTATCTCGCGTCCGGCGCAGCCGGTTACGTCAGCGGCACATCGATCGCGGTCGACGGCGGCGGTGGCCTGGTCGGCTCAGGGCCGTGGAACGCGCTGCTGGCCGGCGCCGACAAGGGAAGCTAGGCTCGGACGAAGGGCCGGTTGAGCGCGCGGTTCCGGCCGGCTGATGGACTGGAGAGGACAGATGAGCGATCACGTCTATAAACATATCGAATTGACCGGTTCCTCGCCCGACGGTATCGAGGCCGCGGTGCAGAATGCGATCGAACGCGCCAGCAAATCGGTCCACAACATGCGCTGGTTCGAGGTCCGGGATACACGCGGGCATATCATCGACGGGCGCATCGACCACTGGCAGGTAACCGTGGTGGTCGGGTTCACGCTCGACGGCTGAGGCTCGGCGCAACGGGGAACACGCGTAGGCCGGCTTGCGACCTCAGG
The DNA here is from genome assembly GCF_001614315.2 of Halofilum ochraceum. Lineage (NCBI taxonomy): Bacteria > Pseudomonadati > Pseudomonadota > Gammaproteobacteria > Chromatiales > Ectothiorhodospiraceae > Halofilum > Halofilum ochraceum. Next base: position 17,255 of record NZ_LVEG02000009.1, on the reverse strand, counting down.
GAGCCAGCCGGCAATCGGGGACCTCAGCCACCGGAAGCAGAGCAGACCGCCGCGGCCAGGCGCCGGATATTCGCGCAGGCCCTGAACTCCGGCTATCGCGAGCAAGCTCGCTCCTACACCCATAATCGCTCGGAATATTCCGGGATTGTAGGAGCGAGCTTGCTCGCGATCGTAATGCCTGTGCGTCGCAATCGCGCACTTAGCCTCGCCCGTGCGGGCTTTCGAGGTCGAGTGTCGGCCCCTTCGGCACCACGCGGGTCGGATTGATGTTCCCGTGGCTGTAGTAGTAGTGCTGTTTGATGTGCTCGAAGTTGACCGTCTCGCGCACACCCGGCCACTGGTACAGCTCGCGCAGATACCCTGAAAGATTCGGATAATCCGCGATCCGCTGCCGGTTGCACTTGAAGTGACCGACATAGACCGCGTCGAAGCGGATCAGGGTGGTGAACAGCCGCCAGTCGGCCTCGGTGATGCGCTCCCCGCACAGATAACGGTTGTCGGCGAGTCGCGCGTCGACGTGATCGAGTTCGGCGAACAGGTCGTCGAACGCCTCTTCATAGGCATCCTGCGTGGTCGCGAAGCCAGTCTTGTACACGCCGTTGTTGATGCGGTGGTAGATCGGTTCGTTGATCGCCTCGATGGTCTCCCGCAGGTCCTCGGGATAAAAATCCGCATCGTTGCCGGCGACGCCGACGAACCCCGAATTGAACATGCGGATGATGTCCGCCGATTCGTTGGAGACGATCGTGGCCCGCTCGCGGTCCCATAACAGCGGTACGGTCACGCGCCCCGTGTAGTGCGGATCGACCATCGTGTAGAGCTGATGGTGGTAGCGTGCGCCGTTGACCGGGTCGCCGGTGCCCTCGAAGCGGTGCATGTCGTCGCTGGTATCGGCGGCGTATTCCCAGCCGTTTTCCAGCATATGCGGATGGACCACGGACACGCCGATGGCTTCTTCCAGCCCCTTGAGGCGGCGGAAGATCAGCGCGCGATGCGCCCAGGGGCAGGCCAGCGAGACATAGAGGTGATAACGCCCACTCGCCGCCGGGAACCCACCTTCGCCGGTCGGCCCGGGTGCGCCATCGGGTGTGATCCAGTTTCGGTATTGCGGGCTTTCGCGTTTGAAACGCCCACCCGTGCTTTTCGTGTCGTACCACTGGTCGTGCCAGACACCATCGATCAGCAGGCCCATGACTATCGCTCCGTCGGTTGACTGTATGGCCCCCATGATGACGCGACGGACGGCGCGGATGGGTGGAAACTCCCGATCGGATCGTTCAGGAAAGTCGAACGGTTGCCTGTGCCGCTGACTGGCCCCGTTCGGCTCAATCGATGCGGTCGTTGGGATCCGACACGCCCAGACCGGTCGCCTCGATCTCCGCCGGCGCATCCCCGCCCACGCGGACTGACCCGAATTCACGCCGCTGCGGGCAGGACGCGCGGATCCGGTCGAAGCCACGCCCACGTTCACCCGGTGGCTGGCGCAGGAGCCCCCGAAGACGGCCATCGTCCGCCCGCGGATCCCATGCCGACAGCACGGCCTCGACCGGATCGGTTCCGGACGCCGCGCCCGGCGCTGGTGGCAATTCGCTGCACCAGTCCCATCCGTTCGCGATCCCGAAATGGCGGGCGGCGGCCTTGGCGACGATCGCGGTACCGCGCAGCCGCCCCTCCACCGTATGGCCGGCGATATGCGGCGTCGCGAGATCGATCCGGGGCAGCAGCCCGGCATCGATCGCGGGCTCACCCGCCCAGGTATCGATGGCCGTGACGAGGTCCGGCCCGTCGTCGAGGCGCGTCGCCAGCGCATCCTCATCCACGACGCCACCCCGCGCGGCGTTCATCAGCACGCTGCCGGCCGGCATCCGTTCCAGCGCCGCGCCATCGATCAGCCCGCGGGTCCGGTACGGACCCTCATCCACCAGCGGCACGTGCAGCGTAACCACGTCGGACTCGAGCGCGGTCGCGAGGTCCACGAAGCCTTCGCCTCCCTCAGCCTCCGCGCGCGGCGGATCGCACAGCCGCACGCTGTAGCCGAGTGCGCCGAGCCGGCGGGCGACACGGGCGCCGACATGGCCGGCGCCGACGACCCCGACACTGCCGCTGCCGAAGCGCCGGCGGCCCGCGGCATGCAACGCCGCGAGCGCGGCGATGACCCAGTCCGCCACCGCGCTCGCGTTGCAACCGGGCGCGTACGCGAACCCGATGCCGCGGTCGGCGAGCCATTCATGATCGATGTGATCGAAGCCGCTGGTCGCGGTCCCCACGAAACGCACGTGCGAACCGCCAAGCAGCGCCCGATCGACCCGCGTCACCGAGCGCACCATCAGCGCATCAGCGCGAGACACGTCTTCCGTATCGATTTCGCGACCGGGCACGGTGACCACGTCGCCGAACGCGGCGAAGGCCCGGCGGCCCGCCGCCATATTCTCGTCAACAACCAGACGCATGGATTCAGTCCGATTCGCGTGTGTGGATTTCGAGCTGGCCTTTGAGCGTACGATGCACCGGACAGCGGTCCGCGATCTCCAGCATCCGCTGCCGCTGTGCCTCGCTCAGGTCGCCCTGCAGGGATATCCGCCGGTGGATCAGGGCGAGCCGCCCCGACTTATGTTCGCAGTTCTCGCAATCCTCGGCATGCACCCGTTCGTGGCGCAACTGCACGGACACATGGCGCAATGGCAGACCCTTGTAATCAGCGTACATCCGCAGCGTCATCGAAGTGCACGCACCAAGGGCAGCGAGGAGATAATCGTACGGCGCCGGGCCGGTATCGCCACCACCCTGTTCGCGCGGCTCGTCGGCCGGGATGCGATGAGTGCCCGCGTGCACGTCCTGGGCGAGATGCCCGAGACCGTTCTCCGCCACCCGTACCTCGCCGGGCTGCAGCAAGGGCCCCTGACGGCTCTCCCTGCCCGCGCGTTCAAGATAACGCGATACCCACGCGTCCAGAACCGTCGCGACGTATTCGGCATCGGCCGCCTCCGTCAGCAGGTGGTCCGCGTCGTCGAGCGAAATGAAACTCTTGGGGTGCTTCGCCGCTTCGAACAGGCGCCGCGCATGCTCGATCGCGACGACGCGATCCAGCGGTGAATGCAGCACCAGCAAGGCGCGGCCGAGCCGCTGTACGCGGCGCACCAGATCCCAGCGCGCGATGTCATCGAGGAAATCCCGGCCGATCCGCAGGGAGCGCCCGCCGAACTCGATCTCCGCCGACCCCGTTGCCTCGATCTCATCGACCGCGTCGCCGAACTGCCGCTGTACATGGGCGGGGTCCGCGGGCGCGCCGATGGTCGCCACCGCCGTAACCTCCGGAATCTCACCGGCCGCGGCCAGCACCGCCGCACCCCCGAGGCTGTGCCCGATCAGCACGCGCGGACCGGCGTGGTTTTTCCGCAGCCAGTCCGCGCCGGCCACGAGGTCGGCGACGTTCGATGAGAAGGTCGTCGCCGCGAACTCACCCTCGGAGGCGCCGAGCCCGGTGAAATCGAACCGCAGCACGGCGAGCCCGCGATCGGCCAGCGCTCGGCTGATCCGCCGCGCGGCGACAAAGTCCTTGCCGCAGGTAAAACAGTGCGCAAACAGCGCCCAACCGGTGATGGCCCCCTCACGCGGCCGATCAATACGCGCCGACAGCGTATGCCCCTCGCTGCCGGTGAACTCGACCTCCTCGGTCACGACTTCAGTCATTGCTCAGGCCCTCCTGGGGAGTCGCCGATGAATGCGAACCACGAATGAACACGAATGCACACAAATGGTGTTTTGGGTTGGTTTGGGCTCCGGGGAGCTTCGCTGAACCCGAGGAGAGAATAACCACAGATGGACACAGATAAACACAGATAGCCCGGAATCCATCGCCTCGTGGCTTCCGCACAGCTTCGGACCTGTATTGGCCAAAAACGCTTTCAGCGAAGCTCCATAAGAGACAAGACCTCCCACTGAGCCCGGCTGTGTTCATCTGTGTCCATCTGTGGTTCCTGAATGACCTGCTTCATACCGCCATACTGACAGCGAAGCTCCACCGTGCGTTCACTCTGCAGGGCGCCATTCGTGTCCATTCGTGTCCATTCGTGTCCATTCGTGTTCATTCGTGGTTCTCTCGTCCCTGCAGATACGTATAGGCCGAGAGTCCGTCTTCCAGTTCCCTCAGTAGACTGGCGCGCTGCTCCTTGTCGAGGTCGGTGCGGCTCATTTTTTCGCGGAACCGGGCCAGCAGCGTATCCGGGTCGAAGTGGACGTAGCGAAGGAGTTCGTCGACGCGGTCGCCGCGCTCCGGATCGACCAGACGCCAGCCACCGTCTTCGGTGAGTTCGACGTTGACCGAGTGCGTATCGCCGAACAGGTTATGCAGGTCGCCGAGGATTTCCTGGTACGCGCCGACCAGGAAGACGCCGAGCAGGTAATCCTCGCCGGGCCGGATCGCGTGCAGCGGCAGCGTCTTGAAGATGCCGTCGCCGTGGACGTACTCCTCGACATGACCGTCCGAATCGCAGGTCAGATCCTCGAGGATCGCGTCGGTATCCGGCGGCTCGTCGAGGCGCGTCAGCGGCATGATCGGGAACAACTGGCCGATGCCCCATACATCGGGGATCGACTGGAACACGGAGAAATTGCAGAAGTATTTCGTCGCCAGCCGCTCCTGCAGCGTGCTCCGCAGTTCAGCATCACGGTACGGGCGGCGTACGAGACGGTCGCGGGTATCGTGGCATATTGCGAGAAACAACCGATCGGCGGCAGCCCGTTCCGCGAGTCGGAGCCGGCCTTCCGTATACAGCGCATGCACTTCCGCGAGCGCGCGGCCGGCGTCCTGATAGCGCTCGGCCATCGAACCCGGCGGATCGCTATAGAGCGACCACAGGTCATGCATCGGCACGACCGCTTCCGGATCAGGCGCGGCCGGCGTTGCCGCCGGCACCGGTTCGGTATCGATGACGTCCGTAATCAACACCGCGTGATGAGCGCTCATGGCACGTCCCGCCTCAGTATAAATCGCGGGGTGGACCAGACCTCGCTCGTTGCAGACGCGCGCGAGTTCACCAACGACGCAATCGGCATAACGTTCGATCGCGTAGTTCATTGAGAAATCGGCGCGTGAGTTCGAGCCATCATAATCGACCGCCAGGCCCCCTCCGACATCGACGGCCTCCAGCGGCGCACCCAGGCTGATCAGTTCGGCATAGTAGCGGGCCGCCTCGGTCATGCCGGCGGCGATGTCGCGCAGATTCGCGACCTGCGAACCCATATGGAAGTGCAGCAGTTGCAGCCAGTGCAGTGCTCCGCGCTCGCGCAGGTGCTCAACGATATCGATCACCTGCTGGGCAGACAGCCCGAACTTGGCTTTTTCACCGCCGGTGTTCTGCCAGCGCCCATGCCCGATCGACGCGAGGCGCACACGCACGCCGAGGCTCGGTTCAACCCCGAGCCGGGCCGCCTCCTCAGCGACCAGCCCCACTTCCGACGGCTGCTCGACCACGATCCGTACACGCAGGCCAAGGCGCACACCGATCAACGCGAGCCGGATATACTCCCGATCCTTGTAGCCGTTGCAGATGACGGCGCCATTGCGTGCCTCCATCAGTGCCAGCACGGCCATCAGCTCGGGCTTGCTACCGGCCTCGAGACCGACGCGCGGGTCATCGGGGCGCTTGATGTGCTCGACCACGCTGCGCTGCTGGTTGACCTTGATCGGATAGACGGCGGTATACGCGCCGCCGTAACCGTGGCGTTGACGCGCGCCCTCGAATGCATCGCAGAGCGTGTCGACCCGGTCATGCAGGATATCGACGAAGCGCACGAGCACAGGCAACGGAAGCGCCGCCGCCCGCGCTTCGTCGGCCAGTTCGGCGAGCACGACCGGGCGACCGTCGCGGCGCGGATACACGACCGAGCGGCCGGCGGCGTCGACATCGAAATAACCCGCCCCCCAGTGGGCGACGTTGTAGACGTGGCGAGCCTCGTCGAGAGTCCAATCAGTCATCGGCGGTTATGTCCGGTTGCGTGCCTGCGGGGGCCGCGGCATTATCCGACACCTCTGGCCAAGAGCGCGACCGGAGTCCGAAGTTCCGGTTCCGCACATACTCCGCCAGAGGGGATACCGCCGCAATCCTGGGGAATGATGGCATGACGCTCGATCACGACAAGTGGTTTACCGAAGTCTGTCGCGAATCGGGCTCGGCGTTCTCGCTCGAACTCGGCCCGCGGGGGCGGCTCCACCACGAGGTGTCCGACTTCCAGACGATCGATGTGTACGACACGGTCTGGTTCGGTCGCACCCTCGTGATCGACGGCTTCCTGATGCTGTCCGAACGCGACAATTTCCTCTACCACGAAATGCTGTCGCACCCGGCGCTGTTCTCCCACCCGAATCCGCGCAATGTCCTGATCATTGGCGGTGGTGACTGCGGGACGCTGCGCGAGGTGCTCAAACACGACGCGGTTGAGCAGGCCGCCCAGGTCGACATCGACGAGCGTGTGACCCGGGTGTGCGAGGAATGGTTCCCGGAACTGTGCTCGGGCAACGGCGATCCGCGCGCCCGGCTGGCTTTCGCCGATGGCATCCAGTGGGTCAAGGATACGCCCGCCGGCTCGCTCGATCTGATCATCGTCGACAGCACGGATCCGGTCGGCCCCGGCGAGGGTCTTTTCACCGAGGCGTTCTATCGCGATTGTCAGACCGCGCTGGCCGCGGATGGAATGCTGGTACAGCAGAGCGAATCCCCGCTGGCGCACCTGGACAGCATCATCGAACCCATGCACGTCGCGATGCGCGGCGCCGGTTTCGAGGATACGCACACACTGTATTTCCCCCAGCCGATCTATCCAACGGGCTGGTGGACCGCCACCCTTGCGCGCAAAGGCGCGGCGATCGCGTTCGAGCGCTCGGCCACCGCCGAGGCGCTGCCGTTCGCCACGGACTACTACACCGCCGACATCCATCGCGCCGCGTTCGCCCAACCCGCGTTCATGCAGCGCCGACTCGACGGCGCACGCTGACGGGTCGCGCTGAACCCGGGCGCGGCGTTCGCCGAGTTCATGGGCGGGCCCAGCGCCCCGCGCCGCGACCGGGTTTGTGAGACCCCGGCCGGTCGGCTATGGTGACATCACTACCCGGAGATCGAATCAATGCAGCGTAATCCGTTTGAAGAAATGAGCGAGCGCCTGAGCCGCCTGCTGCCCGAGAGCGCGCACGAACTGCGCGCCGACTTCGAGCGCAATGCCAAGACCGTCATGCAGCAGACGCTCTCGCGTATGGAACTGGTGACGCGCGAGGAGTTCGACGTCCAGGCCGAGGTTCTGGCCCATACGCGCGAGCAGCTCGAGGCGATGGAAGCGCGCGTGGCGGAACTCGAACGCCAGGCCGGCATCCAGCCGGCGGCTCCGTCCGGCGACGACAGCCCCGCCGACCCCGAATAGCCGCCGCTGACAATCCGCCCGCGAGAGGGAACTCGCCTATGACGCTCGCCGTCGTCCACAGCCGTGCCCTGGTGGGTATCGAAGCCCCACCAGTCGATGCCGAAGTACACCTCGCGGGCGGATTGCCGTCGCTGTCGATCGTCGGTCTACCCGAAGCGGCGGTGAAGGAAAGCAAGGATCGCGTGCGCGCCGCCCTGCAGACCGCCGGCTTCGAATTCCCGCAACGCCGCATCACGATCAACCTCTCGCCCGCGGATCTGCCCAAGGAAGGCGGGCGCTATGACCTGCCGATCGCGCTCGGCATCCTCGCGGCCTCGGGCCAGATTCCGCTGGCGGCCCTAGACGGGCAGGAGTTTCTCGGGGAACTGGCGCTGGGCGGCACCCTGCGCCCCATCCGCGGGGCCCTGCCGGCGGCCGTCGGCGCGGCGGACGCCGGGCATGCGCTGACCCTGCCGCGCGCCAACGCCGACGAGGCCGCCCTGGCGGCCACCACACCGATCCATCCCGCGGACCACCTGCTCGACGTGTGCACGGGATTGCGCGGTGAGAGCGAGCGTCCGCGCCACGGCGTGCCCGCGCCGGCGCATGACCAGCGGGCGACCGCAGCGGATCTCGCCGACGTCCAGGGCCAGCAACAGGCCCGTCGTGCCCTGGAGATCGCCGCGGCCGGGCAACACAACCTCCTGTTCATCGGTCCACCGGGGACCGGGAAATCGATGCTGGCCTCAAGGCTGCCCGGGATTCTGCCGGCAATGACGCCGGCGGAGGCGCTCGAAGCGGCGACCATCGCCTCCATCGCCGGCGAGCGTGATCCCGCCAGCCATTGGGGTGTGCGGCCGTTCCGGGCACCGCACCACACGGCCTCCGGCGTGGCACTGGTGGGCGGTGGCGGACACCCGCGCCCGGGGGAGATATCGCTGGCCCACCGCGGCGTTCTGTTCCTCGACGAAGTGGCGGAATTCGATCGCCGCGTACTGGAAGTCCTGCGCGAGCCGCTCGAGACCGGCGCGATCACGATCTCGCGTGCGGCCCGGCGCGCCGAGTTCCCCGCCCGCTTCCAGCTGCTCGCGGCCATGAACCCCTGCCCCTGCGGCCAGCGCGGCGATCCCGCCGCGATCTGCAGCTGTTCACCCGAGCAGGTGGAACGCTATCGGGGTCGGATTTCCGGGCCGTTTCTCGATCGCATCGACATGCATCTGGAAGTCCCCCGGGTGCCGCGCGAGCGCATGCGCGCCGAGGCCGCCGCCGAGACCAGCGCCTGTGTACGGGCCCGCGTCGAAGCGGCACGGGAACGCGCGCTCGCCCGCCATGGCCAGGCGAACGGCACGGTCGATGGACCGGAGATGGAGCGCACCGGCCGCTTCGACCGCGACGCACTGCACCGGCTCGACGGCATGATCGACGCCCTCGGCCTGTCGGCGCGTGCCTACCACCGCGTCCTGCGACTCGCGCGCACGATCGCGGACCTGGCCGGAAGCGAAGGAGTGGATGAGACGCCGGTGGTGGAGGCGATGTCCTACCGCGCGCTGGACCGGCCAGCGGCCGGCGCCTGATGGCAGGCACTGCCGAGGCGTCATTGCAACGGGCCCGAAACGAGCAACGCCGGCGCGGGGCCGGCGTTGCAGGATGGAGCGATTCAGCGTTCAGCCGATCAGGGCGAAACACCCGCTTCTTCGAGCATGTATTGGATCGCCCGCTGGATCTCATCCTCGGAGGCGGAAGCCCCCTGTGCCGGCATCTGATTGAAACCGTTCACGGAGTGATCGACGAGCGTCTCCATGCCCTTCTGGGCACGTTCTTCCCAGGCCGCCGTATCACCGAATTCGGGTGCACCCAGCGTCCCGTTCGCGTGACACGCGGCGCAGACGCCTTCGTACACCGCCTGGGCGTCACGCGGTTCCGCCGGCTCGTCGCTGCCACCCCCGGTGGCCTCGGCCACGACCGGGCCACCCATGTTGACCTTACCGATCGGCGCAACGCGCTCGGCGATCACTTCCGCCTCGGTCATACCGGAGGGGACGTACGTGTCGTCGCTATCGCCGATCATCAGCGCGGCCACGAGAAACAGGACCGCGAGCGCCCCCAGGATCACGAGGACCAGCGGGAACATCTCGCGAAACTTCAGTTCTTCGGAATCCATACCTGCTCCAGGAGAGGGGGCGCGCGCAGCGCCGGGCGCAGTCCAGCGCCGGATTATACAGCCCGGCCGCCCGCGGTAAAACGCCAGCGGATGGACGCCACCGGGTGGCCAAGCGTATCATCCTGCGACCCGGTAGGCGGCCCCGGTCAATCCACCGCCTCCGCGAATAGACGCGCCGGCAACCGCCACGTATCATCATCAGTCGCCAAGCGCCCGTAGCTCAGCTGGATAGAGCGTCGGCCTCCGGAGCCGAAGGTCACAGGTTCGAATCCTGTCGGGCGCGCCATACATGAAGAAAGCCGTCCCGAAGGGCGGCTTTTTTTATGTATGGGGTGCCCGATGGCTCCGTTTTGAACCTGCCGTTCGACGGATCGGCAGGACTGCCGATCCGGACGCCGACCAACGGGAGGCGCCCGAAGGGTGGCCGCCATGGATGGCGGCCGTCTATCTGTCGGGCGCGCCATATATGAAAGAAGCCGCCGACCAGGCGGCTTTTCTATGAATACCCCTCCACAACACCCCTACAGATCCCGCGCATACTCACGCAGATCCGCCAATGGCACGATCTCCAGCGTGCCCTCGTGGGTCGCTTCCAGGAACACCGGCGCCGCATGTCCCGCCCGTCGAGCTTCCTGCCAGCGCACGGCACAGACACACCAGCGGTCGCCTGGCCGCAGCCCCGGAAAACCGAACTCCGGGTGCGCGGTCGTCAGGTCATTGCCCTGACTGGCCGTGTACGCCAGGAAATCCTCCGTGAGCTCGACGCAGATCGTATGCGCGCCCAGGTCTTCCGGGCCGGTATTGCAGCAACCGTCGCGATAAAAACCGGTCAGGGGATCGAGCCCGCAGGCCGCGAGTGGCTCGCCCATGACGTTCTTCGCGTTTTCGATCTTCACAGGGCCCCCGGCATCGGCATGTGAGGCGCGATGCTACCGTGTTCATGCGCCCGACCGAAGAGCAGCGTCCGTCCGGCACTCCCTGCGCACCGGACGGACGACCCTGGGGCTGCGATTATTTGACTACGAGCTTCCCGTTCATCATCCCGTAGTGCCCGGGAAACGAGCAGAAGAACGTGTAATCGCCACCGGACTCGAGCTTCGACACGTCGAAAGTGACGCTGGTCGTCTCGCCACCGCCGATCATCGACGTGTGGGCGATCACGCGGTCATCGCCGGAAGGCACGTATTCCTGTTCCATGCCGGCCTGCATCCCGGCCTGGGCGACGGCCTTGAACGCCGCTGTTTCGGTTACGACCACGTTGTGACCCATCTGCTCGACCGCCATCTGGCCAACGTGTTCCAGCGTGATCTTCACCTGATCGCAGTCGGCACCGACTACCAGTTCGGACTTGTTGTACTGAATCTGGTCGTTGCCGGTGAGGGTCAGTTCACAGGTCTTGGCCGCCGCGGGCGCGGCGAATCCCAGCGCCAGACCCAACAGGCCCAGCATGCAGAGCATCTTTTTCATGGATGCGAACTCCTTCGTTGGATGGGGAATCTTTGCTGCGCAACCCGGTAAAGTGCCGGATGTCAGCACGCACTTCGCGGTGCCGGCCACGGCGGATGCGCTCACTACCCAGCATGGACGCCGCGGAGATGGGGCGCATTGATACGGATCAATCGAAGGTCGCGGGCGGGTGACTATTCGTCGGCTGACCGCGCTTACGGAGCAGCCGAGTCCCCCGTATGACCGGCGATCCACCGCAGGTGTCCGACATCGGGCACGTGGACACGTTCGCCGCTGATCTCCAGGCCTTCTTCGCGCAGCGCGGCCAGGGCGCGCGACAGCGTCTCGGGTTTCATTCCCAGACGTGCGGCGATCAAGCCCTTGTCGATCGGCAGGTGCAGGTCGGCCGCCTCATGGTCGGACGACACCAGGCCGAGCAGGAAGGTCGCAAGACGCTGGGATGCCGAGTGGGCCTGCAACTGTTCGAGCGCCGTGACGAGTTCGCGCAGATGGCGCGACATCGCGGCGAGCATATTGCAGGCAACCCTGGGTTCCTCTTCCAGGATTGCCAGAAAGGGGTCAGCTGGGACCGCGAGCAGACGCGCCGGCGTCGCTGCACTGGCGGAGACCGGGTAGTCACCGCCGGCGAAGATCGCGGCCTCGGCAAACGATTCGCCGCGCGTGAACACATGGACAACGCTCTCACGCCCTTCGGCCGTGGTGCGGAAGATCTTCACCCAGCCCACGAGCACGACATAGAACCAGGCGGCGCGCTGCCCACGCGCGAACAGCTGGTCGCCGCGACCGGGACACACGACCCGGCCCGGCTCCAGCAGGCGCTCAAGCATGCCTGACTCGAGGCCCTCGAAGAGCGGGAGCCGTCGGACGAGTTGCCAGTCCGGTGATTCGAGTCGCCCGCTCGCCCGGGGCGCATGTGAATCCGTCATCGGGGACCTCGCGAGCTCAGGCCAGAACGGCCTGTCGCCGTGCGCGATCCCGGCGCGGGACCTGGGCAAGTAGATAATCCATCTGGTCCGCGAGGATCCGCCGATTCTCCAGGATCATCGCCTCGGCCCGTGACGGGGTGTAGGGGATGTAGAGCATCTCCAACGCGCATTCCTCGATCAGCCGGTCATCCTTTTTCTGATTGCACGCCCGGCAGCTCGTGACGACGTTGTCCCAGATATCGCTGCCGCCACGCGAGATCGGCTGGACGTGGTCGCGCGTCAGCAATGCCGTGCGGCCATCGAACACCTCGCCGCAATAACAGCAAAGCCGACGGTCGCGCAGGAACAGGGCGGCGTTGGTCAGGCGCGGCACGGTGGCATCGTAGAACGCGGCCCGGGCCCCCGAGACGGCGACGATCGAAGGTATATCGATCCGGCTGCGCTGGCCGGTGCGGGCGCAGGTGCCACCATGCAGCACGATCGCAGTCTCCGGCGAGGCCCAGGCGACCTCGTCGCGCAGCAGATAACCGGCCGCATTGCGGACGTCGATCCAGCGGATCGGGCGACCGCCCGGGTCGGTCTTGAGGATCATCGGTGTCCGGTCCATCAACACGGTGTCCACTCCTGGCCAGTCGGCCGTCAGGGATCCGGATGAACGGCGCCACGAGCGCGCTGCGCCAATCATGGCACAAATCGGGCCAGGACGTGTGCAACGCGCGATCGACCACTGCGACACGGAGGTCGAGCCGCCACGCGAATTACGGTCGGGTGCCACGCCCCCATGCCCCTTTGGCCCGTCAGGCAGCCGGTTTCAGTACGCGCAAAAACCGGTTTTTTTAGGCACATAAATACTATTACGACCGCCTATTGAAACAGAAAACGATTGCACGCAGGATAACCACGCACAAACGATCAGGAGACGGTCATGCAGGCAGTAAGACGAACAATGGCAGGGGTTCTCGGTGCGGTATGCATGGCGGCAGTCGTCGCACTGTCGATGCCGGCCCATGCCGAGGACCAATACATCACGGTGGCCTCCACAACGTCCACGGAGGCCTCGGGGCTGTTCGGCCACATACTCCCCGAGTTCGAGGAAGAGACGGGCATCGAAGTCCGCGTGGTCGCCGTCGGCACCGGCCAGGCGATCGAGGTCGCCAAGCGCGGCGATGCGGATGTGCTGTTCGTGCACCACAAACCCTCGGAAGAGGCGTTCGTCGAAAACGGCTTCGGCGTGAAGCGCCACCCGGTGATGTACAACGACTTCATCATCGTCGGGCCGGGCGACGACCCCGCCGGTGTCGAGGGTATGGAGAACGCGCCCGGGGCGCTCGCGGAGATCGCCGAGGCCGAGGCCCCGTTCGCATCGCGCGGCGATGATTCCGGGACGCACAAGAAGGAACTTGGCCTCTGGGACAAGGCCGGGGTCGACGTCGCCGAGGACGGCGGCTCCTGGTACCGGGAGACCGGCGCCGGAATGGGCCGCACGCTGAACACGGCGGCGGGCATGAACGCCTACGCGCTCGCGGACCGTGGCACCTGGATCAGTTTCGATAACCGCCAGGATCTGGAACTGCTAGTCGAGGGCGATCCGGATCTGTTCAATCCCTACGGCGTGATTCTCGTGAACCCGGAGAAGCATGGCCACGTCAAGGCGGAGATGGGCCAGCAGTTCATCGACTGGCTGACTTCCGAAGACGGTCAGGACGCGATCGCCAGCTATCGGCTGCGCGGGCAGCAGCTGTTCATGCCGAATGCCGGCGGGGACAACTGAGATGCCCGGGAGCAGGCTCGGCGTAATCTCCACCCTGGCCGCCGCGCTCGCGGTCGCCGGCCCCGCGGTGGCCGGCGACCCGGTGCGAATTCACGCGGCGGGCAGCCTGAAACAGGCGATGGGTGAAGTGGTTCAGGCGTTCTCGGAGCGCACGGGTACGCCCGTGGAACCCACGTTCGCCCCCTCCGGTCTCCTGCGCCAACGCATCGAAGATGGGGAAAAGACCGACGTGTTCGCGTCCGCGAACATGGCGCATCCGGAGAAGCTGGCGAATCAGGGCCAGGGCGGACCGGTCGTGCTGTTCACGCGCAACCGCCTCTGCGCGCTCGCGCAGGAGGACGTCGCGCTCACCACGGACAACATGCTCGATGTCCTGTTGCGCGACGATATCCGGGTCGGCACCTCCACACCGAAGGCCGATCCCTCCGGCGATTACGCGTGGGCCATGTTCGAGCGCGCCGGGGATGTCCGCAAAGGCGCGAGCGAACGCCTCAAGGACAAATCACTGCAGCTCACTGGCGGTCCGGATTCGCCCGCGCCGCCAGCTGGCCGGCACAAGTACGCCTGGGTGATGGATTCGGACAAAGCGGACGTCTTTCTCACGTACTGCACCAATGCGGTCGCCGCACGACGCGAGGTCGATTCGCTGCAGGTCGTGCAGCTGCCCGGGGCGCTGGCCGTCGGGGCGGATTACGGCCTGAGCATCCTCCGCCCGGAGGATCCACGGGCCGTGCGGCTGGCCACTTTCATCCTGTCGCCGGCCGGCCAGTCCATCCTCGCCGACTACGGCTTTGACACACCACTCATGCCGGCGGGCAGCTAGCCCGTCGGCGGCCGGCTTCTGAATCATCAGACAAGGAAAAAAACCATGCAACGAGCGCCGTTTTTCCGTGTTCACCCTGTCCTCGCGGCCGGTCTACTGCTGCCGGGTGTCGCGCAATCCGGTATTACCGTGTACGAAGATGGCGCCCGCTTTCTCGAAGTGGGCGGACGCGTTCAGGTCCAGTACAACTACACGGACCCGGACAACGGAGACTCAACCGACAGCCTCGATATCCGCCGCGCGTGGCTGACCTTCGACGGGTCGGTGACCGAAGACTGGGAGGCGCGCCTGCAGTTCCAGCTCGACGGCGGTTATTCGACCAAAGACGCGAAGATCCAGTACACGGGCTGGGAGTTCGCCACCGTGACGGCCGGCAATTTTTACGTCCCCTTCTCACGCGAGGAACTGACCTCCAGTAAGCGCCAGCAGCTGATCGAGAAGACCCCCGTGGCCGGCACCGGCAGCCCCGCACGCCAGATCGGCGTCAGCCTCTCCGGGGGCACCGATACCTACAACTGGCAAGCGGGTCTCTGGGAAGCCGGCGTCGCCAGCAACACGGGCACCATCTCCTTCGGCTCACAGATCGACAACGCGCAGGCCTACGAGGGCAAACTCGTCGGCGGCCGCGTCGAGATCCATCCCGGCGGCAACATCGGGTACGGCCAGGGCAATCTCGGCGGTACTTCGGGCTGGGAGATCGGGCTCAATGGCTTCGTCTGGTCCAACGACGACGACCGCGTTGCGAGCGCCATCTCCGACTATGACAGCATCAATGGATTCGGCATCGATGGCGCCTGGCGTCACGGCGGCTGGTCGGTCGATGCAGAGGCGAACGCCTTCACCGCCGAGACGCTCAGTGGATCGTTCAGCGGCGGAATCGTCGAGAATGGCGATGCCGACGTGCTGACCACCTCCATCGAGGGCGGCTACATGATCGTACCCCGCACGTGGGAAGTCGTCGGCGGACTCGGGACCGAGGAGGCGGACGCCTGGGACGAGACCGAAACGCAGGCCGGAATCGGCTTCAATCGTTTCATCAACGGCCACAACAACAAGCTCCAGGTGAGCCTGGTGCGGACGACCGATGCCAACGGCGTGAATGGCGCTGACGTGACCGACCTCTACGTGCAGCTCCAGCACGCGTTCTGAGTCCGACCAGGAGCCTGTCCGGGAAATCTGTGCCGTAGCGAGCGCGTGGCACAGCGAGCAGCAGGCACATGGTTTCTCGGACAGGCTCCTGGAGCAGCAGGGACGATCGGGGCACACGGATGTGCCACTTCCCGTCCAGACCGGATCGCCTCGCATCCGCGAACACCGATCCCCCGATTGATCGCCACTCTGAACGTTCCGTTCTTTTGTTCCATCCCGAGGCGCTGCGGTGCATCCAGGCATGTACCTTCACGGGAATGTCACAACCGCGTCACGCCCGATTCATTACCTGCCCGTAATCTCCGCTCCGTAGTCGGCCCGGGACGTCGCAACCGTCACTGACGGCAGCGTCCCGCCGATCGAAGCGTGACCGAACCACCATCCGAAAACGAGGCAGGAAGTGATGACGAAAAAGACCCTGATTGCCCTGGCCGTATCCGCGGCCGTGACAGCCCCCGCCGCCCAGGCGGCCGAGTTCCAGATCGGCGAGGACACGACCATCAACGTCGGCGGCACGATCGAGCCCGTGTACCAGTCCGTCACGGACGCCACCGGCGACAGCGCCTCCGCGTTCACCGACAACGATTCGACGCTGCAGTTCGACGGCGAACACGCCTGGACCGACAGCACCACCGGCTTTTTCCACATCGAGTACGAGTGGTCCGGTGCCGATGAAACGACGGGCGGCGGCGTCAACTCCCTCGACTCGGCCTACATCGGCATGAAGGGCGATCTCGGCATGATCCGCGCCGGCACCTCCGACAGCCTGTACGAGGACAACGTGGCCGAGCTGGTCGACGAGTTCGAGAACGGCACGCTGACCGAGGAAGAGGACGGCGGCGAAGGCAACCAGATCCGCTACGTCAGCCCGAGCTTCGGCGGCTTCAGCCTCGGCCTCGAGGCAAAGATCGAGGGGGATGGCGAAGGCAACATCCAGAACGATGGCGCGGACTTCGGTGACAGCGCTACCGGGATCTCATTCGTCGCGCGCTACGACGCGGACAACTGGGGCGTCGTTGCCGGCGCCGACAATCGCGGCGCGTCCCCGGTGGACGTCGACGGCGATGGCGACAACGACGAGTACGATGACGAGACCACGGCCGGCATCGGCGGCTACTTCAACATGGGCGCCTTCAGCCTGTCGGCGCGCTTCGCCTCCGAGAGCAACCGCGGCAACAACAACGACATCGAATACACCGGCGCCATGGGCGGTTATGACTACGGCGCGGGCGACGTCTACGTCGGCGTGCAGGACGTCTCCCCGGATCAGGGCGACTCGTTCACCGAGGTCGCGGCCATCGTCAAGCACGGCCTGTACGAAAACCTCGACGTGTTCGTGAACGTCGCCCAGTACGACCGGCCGAACGATGCCGGTGACCTGGCCGAAGTCGGCGCGATCTACAGCTTCTGATCGCGCAACCACCGCCCCGGCGTGTGCCGGGCGGGCGGGAGGGATCCCGCACCTATTGTTCCCTTTGTGACAGAAGCACCGCCTGGGCCGGGTACCGCGAGGTATCCGGCTTTTTTTGTGTCTGCCATCAGCCCGGGAGGGTATCGCAGGGCGAT